>NZ_JAMPLB010000066.1:0-33326 GCF_039962325.1 Leptolyngbya sp. PL-A3 | reverse complement strand
CCCTCGCGTTTGATTGGCCGTACCTTAGAGTTACACCTCTACCACGACCGGATTGTCGGCTATCTGGCCCATCAAGTTGTCGTCGAACTGCCCCGGATTCGTGCCACCGATAAACAAAAACGTCGTGCCCGCTGTATCAACTATCGCCACGTCATTGAAGGTCTCAGACGCAAGCCGAGAGCCTTCCTCTACTGCACTTGGCAACAGGACCTGTTACCGAATGACGAGTATCGTCAACTTTGGGAGCACCTGAAGGCGCACTATGACCTCGATAGCGCTGCTCTGCTGATGGTGGAAGCCCTTTACATTGCCGCTACCCAGGACAAAGAAGGGGCTGTCGCTCACTACTTGCACACGCAACTGGATGCCAAAACCCTCACACTGGTGGGCTTACAAGAGCATTTCCAATTGCTGCAACGACCTCCCATTCGGCAGGTGAACGTCACCCAACACGAACTCTCCAGCTATGACCAACTCCTCAGCCCCCGAGTTAGTGACACCCCCGCTCAGCCCTTACCAGAGCCTCAGTCTTTACCTCAAGCAACTACACCTCTCCCACATGCTGGCGCAGTGGGAGGACCTCGAACAACAGGCGATGCAGGAAGGATGGTCGCACGCCCAATTCTTGCTGGCACTGTGCGAATTGGAGGTGCAACACCGCTGGAATACCCGACTCAAGCGCGCCCTCAGCGAGGCCCAACTGCCAAACGCAAAAACCCTCTCCAACTTTGAGTGGAGCCATATCCCGAACTTCAATCCAGCTCCATTGATGAACCTGGCGGATGACCCAGGGTGGTTGGAGCGGGGGGAGAACTGTCTGATTTTCGGGGCTTCAGGAGTCGGGAAGACACATCTGGCCAGTGGTGTAGCCCGTCGCATGGTGGAGTTTGGTAAACGGGTCAAGTTCTTTCCATCCCTTGCCCTGGTGCAGTCCCTCCAGCAAGCCAAACTGAATCTAAGCTTACAAGCAGCTCTCAAGAAGCTGGACCGCTTTGATTTGCTCGTGCTGGATGATTTGGGTTATGTCAAAAAGTCCGAAGCAGAAACCAGTGTTCTCTTCGAGTTGATTGCCCATCGTTATGAGCGCAAAAGCTTACTCATCACGGCCAATCAACCCTTCAGTGCCTGGGATACCATCTTTAGTGATTCCATGATGACGGTCGCCGCCGTAGACCGTTTAGTACATCATGCCTTGATTGTGGAAATCAAAACTGATAGCTATCGCAAACGGGCCGCAACGAACCGCTCCAGTAAGTCCGGCTCCTAGCTTGCTCATAGCTCGCGCTCCTTAAAGGCGATCCTATAGGGTCGCTAAGTCCTGCTGCTGTCACGACGATCTAAAGCTGTCGTCGCGATCTGAGCTTGTCGTCGCGATCTGAGCTTGTCATTTCGATCCCAAATTGTCGTTGCGATCCTAAATTGTCGTTGCGCTCTATATCTCTAACCCGTCAAATCTGCTGTCGCGACACCTCAACCCGCTTGACATTTGATAATCAGGCTCTTGCAGATTTGGAAAAAGCTGCAAAGCTTTACAAAAAAGAGCAGCTTCCCGTCTTCTATAAGGAAGTTTGCAAGCACATTCAGGAAATCAAGACGGAGATAAGCGGTAAATCCACTACACCGTAATTCAGCAGGTCTGGCAACCTGAGTTACAGAAGGATTCCCCCTTAAATCTGCCGTAAAAAAACACTGATTGCATGAAGCGTTGAAGCCTTTTCCGGTTGAAAACTGGGAAAGGCTTCAGATCATGGCTATTAAGCAGCTTTGGTTCGCTTAATCTCACGGTATTGCTGGAGCCAGTAAACCTGCTCCCTCTGCACATTGACTTGGCAATCCTCAAAGCTGCTGGCATCCGGATCGAGCAAGAAGGTCACGGCCAGTTCGACAACAAATTCGGGGGGAAAGCCTGTTTCCGTTGCATACTGCTCTATCCCTCGTTGAAGAGAGAGCGGTAGGTAGGCTAGGATGCTCTGCTCAGTAGCAGGTGAACCCTGCCCGTTAGAGTCTGCTGGCTTTAGCTCAATGTCGGCTGTTTCCAGGAGATAGGCGATCGCCAACTGCACAACCGCTTCGGGGGACAACTCAACCGCAGAGGCATAGGCTTGAAGCGCAGCTTGAATTCGCTCAGGAAAATAGCTGAGTAGCGTTGCTTTGGTTGTGAGATCAGCCGTTTGCATCTGTCAATCCTCCGATGCTAGCGATCGCTGTATGGGGGGCGAGCGTTCTTAATCATGATTTGCTCTAATTGATATGATACTCGATTCCACTGGAAGTCCAGAGTGACGTAGGCGATCCGCACATCGTCAGGGTCAAGGCGATCGATAAAGGCCCACCCCAGGGCTTTGTGTCCTCCCCTGAATCGTGCCCGAATGATGGTACTCCTCCCGATGTACAAAATTCCTAAACTTTGATGTTTGACGGCATAGATCCCTGGACGGGCAGGTAACTCCTTAAATTGTCGGCTCAGGGGGGCATCGTCTTCAAAGGGGGTGCTACGCAGCAGGTCGAGAAGGCGCAGTGCTTCTTTAACCAAATAATCGGGATAATCGTCCATCAAAGTTGTTTAGAGGCCGTAGTCAGCAGATAAACTAAGCTTGTTGCTACACGTTCGATCGTGCCTAAAGTCATTGCTATTTTTAACCAAGCGGGTGGCGTCTGTAAAACGACGGTAACGATGAACCTGGGCTACCACCTGGCATTGCGTGGACATCGAGTGCTGCTGGTGGATGTTGACCCCCAGGCATCGCTGACGACATTCATGGGGTTGGAACCGCATGAGTTAGAGGAAACTATCACAGATGCCATCTTGCAGGAGGAGGGTAAGCTGCCAATCCAGGCAGATCTTCATAAGATGAGCCTTGCCCCTGCCAACATTACGCTGAGTGCCGCAGAACTGCAACTGGCATCGGTGATGGCAAGGGAGTTGCGGTTGAAGGAAGCTCTAGAACCGGAAGTCGCCAACTACGATTTCATCTTGATTGACTGTCCCCCCAGTCTCGGCGTTTTGAGCATTCTGGCGTTAACCGCCTCCACCCATGTTTTGATCCCCATCCAGACGCACTTTAAAGCGTTTAAGGGAACGGAGCTTTTGCTGGACACCATTAAAAAGGTGAGAAAGCACCTGAACCGGGAACTGGCGATCGCCGGAGTTGTCCCTACCATCTATAACAATGCCAGCCAGGACAAAGCGATTTTGGAGGCATTGAAGGAGCAACTATCACCCCTGGCCCCAGTATTCTCTCCCATTCCCCGTGCGACAGCCTACGCGGATGCAGCAATGGCACGGCAACCCCTGGCGGTTTATGCGCCCAAGCATCCATCCCTGAAGGTTCTAGATGAAATTGCCCAAGCAATGGAGGAGCAGTAGTGGCTAGTAAGCGTCCTCAAGTTCCCCAGATGCGGGGAGTGACTGATCTCTTCAGTATGGATGTTGGAGAGGAATCCTCCAGTAACACCGTCTCGATCCACAAAATTGTGTTGCCGAAGAGCCAGCCCCGTCGCTACTTTGATCCGGAGAAGCTGGCTCAGTTAACGCAGTCTGTCAAAGAGCATGGCATTTTAGAACCGCTCCTGGTTCGCCCACTGGAGGACGGCTATGAACTGATTGCCGGGGAGCGGCGGTATCGGGCGGCAAAGGAAGTGGGACTGGCCGAAGTCCCCGTTGTGGTTCGAGAGTTTAACGATCGCCAAGCATTACAGGTTGCGCTAATCGAAAACCTGCAACGGGATGACCTGAACCCGGTAGATGAAACCGAGGGCCTTTTGCAGTTGATGGCGATCGAGCTTGATATTTCAACCGATGAGGTTGTATCAATTCTCAACCAGGCAGCGAACGCCAAAAAGCGGGGGCAGGAGTTGACGGATAACGTTATTCGTCAACTTGAAGCAGTCGAATCTCTGCTCTCTACAGTCGGTCGATTCACTGCTGAGTCCTTCCGGGTCAACCGCTTACCACTGCTCAATCTGCCGCAGGATGTCCTGGATGTTCTTCGGCAGGGCAAGATTGAGTTTACGAAAGCACGGGTGATCGCACGCATTAAAGATGAAGATCAGCGAGAAGCACTTTTGCAGGAGGCGATCGCTGAGAGTCTGCCACTGAGTGAGATTAAAGACAAAATTAAAGCGTTGCAATCGCAGGAGGAGCCAGAACCAACTCCAGAAAAGTTGATTGCTCAGCGCTGGAGTGAAATTGGAAAGCGTTTGCAAAAGGGGAATTTATTGGACGATCGCAAAAAGCGCGATCGCCTTACCAAATTACTTGATGAACTAGACAAACTCACTACAAATTCATGAATGAGGTTGAGTGAGATTAGCCATGCGACCTAGCACTGAGAAGGAACCCTTGGAGCATCTAAGTCCAGTCGCAGCCTGGGTGATCCTAGTAGCATTGCCAACTAAGATTCAAGAGGCATTTGAAAGACGAGCGGTTGAGATTGAGTATCCAGTCGAAGCTGTTATAGAAATGGCTCTAGCAGGCTTTCTTGATAATGAAAGTTTGAGCTTTACGGACTGTCAACCTCGCTACTAAAAACATATCCTATGCTTAGACAGAATTGGCCAGCGTAGCGTTGGCCAATCTCACAATTCAAATTGCGCAGACAGTGTCTGCGCAATCAAAGAATTAAAAGTCATCTCACGAGTTGGGTTGTACGCCAGCTTCTAGCAAGACCGTTCGTCTTTCAATCAGAAGACGAATAAAATGAGGCAGAAACTTTTTGAAGGTGGGGTAAATGCCCCGCGACGGGAAGACAAATCGATTTGGGCAAGCAGCCGTACTGGAACCTGATGAGATGGCTCTGTTATTTGCGGGGTTGGATGACCCTTATTGGGCGATCGCTCAAATTTGCTATTTCACGGCGGGACGGATCGGGGAGGTCGTGGTGTTGCGAGCAGAGCACATCACCAATAACTGGATCACGTTTCCCGGGTCGAATACGAAAACGGGGGAGACGCGCTCTGTTGTGATTTCGGAGCCGTTGCGAGGGGTCTTGAGTAGGGCGAAGCCTACCAGCGGGTATCTCTTCTCCTCCAGTTCTAATTGTGGACACGTCACTCCTAGGGCTCTGGAGAAGTGAAGGATGCAGCAGAGGTATTAGGCTATAGAGGGGTGAGTTCGCACAGTTTTCGGCGATCATGCCTCACCCATCTGCATGAAAAAGGTTGGGGCTTGCACGAACTAGCTACAGTCAGTGGGCATCAATCTCTGGTCCAATTACAGAGATATCTGGGTGTGGATTAGGTAGCAGCTGATGAAAGGCTTTTGAGTACAGATGCCGGATGGGTCAAGTTTAGGTGAGGGCGATTATAACCAGAGAAAAACTGGGAATAATCGGCCTGCTTGAAGCGATACTGTCATGCAGTGCAATTAGGCTTGGAACCCTACACTGTAGGGTTCCAAGCACAGTTATTTTGTACTAAAAAATTCTGTCATTTTCCAATTAGCCTCGGCCAAGCGAGGCTTAGTTTTAATAATGGAAAAATTTTGGTCGTTAAGACTGGAAAGCTTGATAATAAAGGATTTCAGCAAGGAGTTGATTCAGAGAATCGTTGAGCTAAACTGTCCCATTTTGAGTCATAGATGGGATAGCCTAATTTACAAGGAACGATTTTGTGCCATTTCAGGCCTCTGATGTTTGATAAGCCACTTATTGAAAATGGGACAGTTGCCTCTGGTGCTTCACTAACGACCAGAATTTTTCCGCTGCTAAAACTAAGCCAGTGACGAATTTACGTTGTTATAGTCTCCGAATTAGGGCTAATTGCATCTGGTGACAGCGTCGATTCAAGCAGGCCTCCTACTGGGTGCGTCCCTTCAGACTAGGCTGATCCTTACCTCTTGGCTCATTCCCCTTACAAACAACAAACTAATTTAGAATTAGGAACATCTTCTGAAAAGGATCTCTAGAAGTGACTCCCCTAAAAGTCCTGCAGTCCATCAACAAGCTTCGCTCAATGTTTGAAGCTCACATCTGCCTGAATGATATTGGTTTAAATGATCAAGAGCGTGACTCTAAAGTTTTGACTCGTTGCCTTGCAGCGCTTGCTATCTACATTCAGGCCGATTGCAGTGAGGAGGATGCAGGAGCTGCTGTGTGGGATGGCTCAGACGACGATGGTATAGACGCTGCCTACTTTGATTCATCAACCGCGCGAGTAATACTTGTCCAATCGAAATGGATACAAAAAGGCACGGGTGAACCAGCAGCTAATGAAATCGGTGTTTTTGCAAAAGGGGTGAAAGATCTCATTGAAAATAATTTGGCAAATTTTGCCGATAGATTAAATGGGCAACTAAAGGACATTTCTTTACAGCTTTTGACTCCAGGGACAAAAGTCCATCTTGTACTAATCTCTACGGGAGCTAGCTCGATTGCAGTACATGGTCAATCAGTAATTACTCAATTGTTAAATGAACTTAATATTGATGAATCCGATCCCATAGCTTCGTTTGAAGTCATGGGACTAGCAGAAGTTTACTCTGGTCTTGCAAATGACAGGCAACAAGGTAATGTCAACCTTGATGCACATATACGAGACTGGACTTATATTCATGCTCCATTTCCTGCTTACTTTGGAATTATTGATGGCCTTCAATTAAAAAACTGGTTGAAGCAATACGGTAAAAGATTGTTTACAGCAAATATTCGCTATTCCTTGGGTGCTACTGATGTAAATGACCAAATTCAGCAAACTGCGACTAACAACCCAGAAAATTTCTGGTATTTCAATAATGGAATTACTTTAGTGGCTCACGAGGCTCCAAGGGCTCCGGCTGGGGGAGCCTCACATGATATAGGGATATTTTCTCTCAACAGCGCCTCCGTTGTGAATGGAGCTCAGACAATTAGCTCCTTAGCTATGGTAGAAAATGATGCTAATCTCTCTCATGTTCGTGTTTTGATTCGTGTAATTCTTCTAAGCACTACACCTCCCGATTTCGGGAATGATGTTACTCGAGCTAACAACCTTCAAAACAGAATTGAATCACGCGATTTTGTTGCTCATGATCCAGAACAAAGACGTATTCGTGAAGAAATGAAGATGGGAGGAGTTGAGTATGAATTTCTTCGTAGTGAAAATGTAAGCTCAACTGAAACATCGTGCGAACTGATTGAAGTGATGACAGCCTTGGCGTGTGCATCAGGAGATCCCAGTTTAGTTGTTCAAATAAAAGCTGGAACGGGACGTTTTTTCGCAGATTTAAGCAAGCCTCCCTACAAAACTCTCTTCAATCCATCCACCAGTGGTGTAAAAGCATTCAACGCAACCGTTGTATGTCGAGCAGTCGATAATTGGATCGACCGAAAAAAGAAAAGCTTTACAAAACAACAGCAACATGGTTTTTCCTGGGGAGTTTTAGTCCATGGGAACCGTATGCTAGCTGCTGCAGTTTTTAAAGAAATTGACGCAAATCAGCTATCCCAACCCATTGAGCAGTTCTCAAAATCCTTACAGCAGGCGAGCATAGATGTTATTTGCGAGGATGTCTATAACAAAATGCTCGCCATGCTACAAAAGTACTACGAAAATAATGTTTTGGGGAGTCTCTTCAAAAATCTAGCTAAGAGCAAACATGTGTTTGACCTCATAACCCAGAAAGTAATGAACAAAGACGATAATGCAACCATCAAGGGGTAAAGGTAGCGAAGATACCGCTGGCGAGCTCATCGGAGGAAAATTAGGTAATGCTAAGCCTAGGCTTAAGTTCCATAAATCGAGACTGCCGGGTTTGGGCGTGGGGAGTCCCTGATAGGCCCAATTGAATTGAAGGGTTGCTGTTACAAGATGCAATTAGATCGAATTCGGGGCCTAAGACAATGCAATCATGTTAAGCAATGAGGATTATTTGGGGTAAGCCTAAAATTCTTAGTACTTGAGGACTATTCATAAACCCTTTTCCTGCAAAGGTTTCAGCCTAATTGCATCTCATGACAGCAATCCTTTAAGCACCCCTAAAAAGTTCTTTATTGGCTAGCTGCAGCGGCTAATGGGCAACGTCATGCTGCCTAAGTCATTGATAAGAACAGTGCTCAAAATTGCTTGCTGGTATTCAGAGTCACGTTAATGCTAAGAAAGCAGTTTTAAGTTCGTTGCACAATACTCAACCAGCTTGAGTATATTGCGCCTTTGCCCTTTGCTTGAAACTCTCAAAATCAATAGTTTCTGATTCCTTAGCAGCTTTCCAGACTTCATTTACAATCTCAGTAAGAGTGGGAATGACTAGCAAAGTATACTGTCCTACGCCTTTTCCCTGAGCTCCTGCTACCTTCACAGCGGAAGGCATCTTTTCTGGGAAGTCTTGCCAGTCCAGTCGAATCCAGAAGACTTCGTCGTCAATGACAACGAGCTGTTTATTCCTTAAACTGTCATCGAACCCACTCTCGTTGAGAAAGTGAACAACTCGACGAACGGTCTGAAGCGAAATTTCCTGCCTCAGGTGCTTGATTGCACGAATCTCCAAAACCTGCTCCCATGTGTAGACTACAGTGGGTTTCCGAGACTTTCCAATTCTCTGGGGAATAACAAGTCCTGCCTTTTCAAGGTATTGGAGACGGTTAGATGTAGTCTCTGTGAGGGCCAGAGCTTCCGTCCTGGTAAAACCGTCTATTATGGCCATTTGGTTTGCGTTGGTATAACGTATTACTTTTAAATAGTTTAAGAATACGTTTGTTTAGTCATCGCTCCTAGTGTAATATCATATCGTAGGATAATGCCGATAATCTTGATTAAATAGCCGAAAGGTAAACGGTGGGTTAGTAAATTAAGGTTGCTCTTACAGCATCTCGTGTGTGTTGAATATGTCGCAGACTGGACTTTTGGAAATAGCCCATGAAAATTTATACTGGCCATCTCCTAACCAGATCTGGAAACCTAGTGGAGCTGGTGCAAAGTTCTATGCAGAATTAGCCAGCAAAAAAATCGGGCAGAATCTGAGGCGGACATGTTCTGATGCCGATGGAGTAAAAGTCGGCATACTTGCAGCTAATCCAGACGGAACTGATACAGAGACACCAATTGCTATTGTCTGTGAATTTTCCAGACTTGTATCCCCTGAAACAATTAGAGAGACTTACAGACTGGCATGGAGTTTTAGTCGGGCGCGATCGCTGATTACGTTGGAACCCAACCTATTAAGGGTTTGGTCATGCTGTGTAGATCCTAAAGACCCAAGATCTGATGAGCCGATTACTGTAGCTACTTCGGCCTCTCTTTCTGAACAGGCAACTGATGCACTTCAATGGGTCGAATTAGTTTCTGGTCAATTTTTCCAAGACAATATTGACCGATTTAAGAAAAGTGGCTCTGCCGACCAGATGCTGCTGAGCAACCTTAAAGAGGTTCGCCGTCAGCTTTATGAAGCAGGTTTGCATGACTATGCAACAATTCATGATTTATTAGCCAGAATTATATTCATTCAGTTTCTTTTTCAAAAAAGGGATTCTGAAGGTAATCCTGCTCTTAACGATAGAATATTGCAGAATCTTTATACCGATCGGACTTTATCTAAAGTATATCGAGAACTACCTGAATTACTTGAGAATTTTGAAGATACTTATCAGCTGTTTCGTTGGTTAAATGTAAAGTTTAACGGTGATCTTTTCCCTGGCAAAGGGGAAAGAGAAGAAGACCGAGAGGCTGAATGGCAAGCTGAAATTAATAAAGTTCGAACTGAAGATAATCGATATCTAAATATTCTTGCTCAATTTATTCAAGGTGATCTAGAGATGCAGAGTGGACAATTGTCCCTCTGGAAATTCTATTCTTTTGATGTAATTCCGCTTGATTTTATTAGCAGCATCTATGAGGAGTTCGTCAAGAAAGACCCCAAAGGAAGTCAAAATAAGGTTAATAAAAAACAAAAAAAAAATAAAAAAGAAAGCTTTGAAAATACTGTTCATTACACCCCTGAGTATGTCGTTGACTTTATTCTGGATGGTGTACTTCCTTGGGACGGTGAAGGTTGGAATTTGAAAATTCTTGATCCTTGCTGTGGATCCGGAATTTTCTTAGTTAAAGCATTTCAACGATTAATTTACCGATGGGAGAAGGCGCATTCCCAAAAAATAAACCCAGAAACTTTGAGAAATCTTCTTGAAGGAAATCTGTTTGGAATTGATATCGACCAAGAAGCAGTTAGAGTTGCTTCTTTCAGTCTTTATTTAACCATGATAGATAGCATTGATCCTTTAGAATATTGGGAAAATTCGAGGTTTCCTATCCTGCGAAACCGCCGGTTGATTTGTGCTGATTTCTTCAAAGAAGACGAAGTTGGCTTTCGTACACAGTTAGATATTGAAACCTATGATCTAGTTATCGGCAATGCTCCTTGGGGAGAAGCAACCATCACCCAATCTGCCAAAATCTGGGCAGACAACAATAATTGGACCATAGCTGACAATAATATAGCTCCACTCTTCTCAACTAAAGCAGCAATTTTAACTAAAAGAAGCGGACTCGTTTCGCTGATACAACCCGCTAGCGCTCTTCTTTTTAATCAGCTAAAGCCTGCTAAAGATTTTCGAAAAAAGTTTTTCGCAGAAATCAGAATTCGAGAAATAATCAATTTGTCAGCATTAAGATTTAAGCTTTTCCCGAATGCAACTTCTCCACCTTGCATTATTACTTTTAGTACTACTACTTCTGACGGTCAACCGTTTCTTTACATCTGCCCTAAACTAACTCAAACTCTTGGTGATGACTATAGGATAACTATAGAACCACAAGATATTAGCGAGATTTATTTAGATGAGGCAATTAATAATCCAATAATTTGGGCTACTTTAATGTGGGGTGGAAGACGCGATGTGGTACTAATGTCTAAGCTAAGCCGAGCGTCTAGTATAGAAAAGCTACAAAAGCAAAACATTGCAAAATCACTGCAAGGAGTTATAAGAGGCTCCAGAAAAGAAAAATTAGATTTCATCTTAAACAAGAGAATACTGGATGAAAGATCATCTCAACTTGTGAGTCAAAGTTTTCTATTCTTGAAAGCTGAAGATTTGCCAATCAATCAAGATGATGAAGCACATAGAAATATACAGGATTCTTCTGCTTTTGAATCGCCTCAGATGATTATTAAAATGAGCTGGCAAAGCACAAGTAAAAGGTTCTCTGCTTTTATTGTTGAGTCGGACAAAAATGGAAATGGAATTATTTGTTCCGGCAGTTATGTAAGTGTGCACCTTCCTCAGAATTATTTTTCAGTTTTACAGGCAGCTTGCTTGAGTTATAACAGCAAGCTTGCTGTTTATTATCTTCTGCTTAGTAGTCATCGATTTGCTGGTTATAGACCAGAGGTTAAACCTTCAGACCTATTACGTGTTCCTATCCCTGAATTAGATAGTAATACACTGAAAACTCTTCAAAACCCAGACAATATAGATGAAGCTATCTGCCATTCTTTTTCATTGAAGGAGAGTGAATGGACTTTAATTGAAGATCTCTTTAATTATACGCTTCTAGACTTTAAAGGTAACAGCAATTCTCCTGGGAGAAAAACAGTTAGTGAAAACCAACTTTCAGAATATTGTAAATATTTTATTAAAGTTATAAAAGCTGGATTTGGTCAAAGAAAAAAAGTCTCTGCAACTATCTTTCAGCAAGTGAACGAATCTAAAATTCCTATCATTCTAATAGCCATTCATCTAAATTATTTTGCTGACGAGGAAATCAGGACAGAGCAAATAAACTCTCGTCTTTTACTGGAAAGACTGAACAAGCTGAATGAATTGTTTATAACTCACGAAAACTCTAATAAAAGTGGTATTTTTTATCAACGTGTAGCCAGAATATATGATTCTGTCCTGATTGACGGAATACAAATTCCCACTGTCTATCTTGTCAAACCTGATAGGGTTCGTTATTGGACTCGTTCTATGGCATTGCGTGATGCAGATGAAGTCGTTGCTGACATTGTGGCTTCATCACGTGTTCATAATCAAGATGCTTGACTCCATTTCTTATTATGATTAATCGTAAAAAAGGCACGACAATATCGGAACTCAGGTGGCCCCTAGAAAAGCCTGAATTCTGTAAAATAAGCAAAGAATGGCCTCCTGAATTAACTACTCAAGCAATAGAACTTGTTTGGAGTGGATATGATTTACTCAAGGACGAAGTGTTAAGCAGAATTGATTGCAGCAAGGCTAATAAACAGATTGAAAAAAATATCAACTCTTTATTACAGTTAAGAATTAGAAGGGTGATGACCGGATTTGAGCCATTTGATGTACAACACGAAGTACCTGAGTTTGAGACAAGTTATTCTGACCAAGCTCAACCTCCTTCATATGATATTGCATTTATTCTCTTAGCTGATGAAACGATCATCTTGCCATTAGAAGCTAAAGTTTTACGAACAGATAAATATATTTCTAAGTATATAAACGAGATTAACGCTAATTTTTTAACTTGTCGCTATGCTCCATTTTCGAGTGAAGCAGGGATGCTTGCTTATCTCCTCAAAGGAACTCCACAAGAAGCCTTTGATAATATTGAAAAAAGAATTACTCAATGTACACTAACTGATCACGCAGATTTCCCAAACCGTGACCATAAAACTTCAGACCATGAACGTATAGTCCCAACAGGTGAAAGTTATTCCAGCAAATTTCGCTGTCATCATTTAATTTTGAAAATTCTTGAGGAGCAGTTAGCAAAAAAGCTAACCAAAAGGAGAAAATCTACGAAACAGACCGCTAGAAAAATGACCAAGGAGGAGGTAAGTACGGAAAGGAGCGTTGAACATAACCGGGATTAGCTAGCATTAGCTCAATCAGGTTTAGTTGTGAAGAAGTGATTGTGTGTAGTTGCAACGACAGCATAGTCGGGTTGCCGGAGAGCTGCCCCTTCCATCTCCCACAGCACCCCACATGGCCTGCTTGAAGCGGCACTGTCATGAAGTGCAATTAGGCTTGAAATCCTACTCTGTAGGGGTTTAAGCACAATTATTTTGTACTAAAAAATTCCGTCATTTTCCAATTAGCCTCGACCAAGTGACGAATTTACGTTGCTTTAGGCTCCGAATTAAGGTTAATTGCACTTTATGACAGCGTCGCTTCAAATTGGGCCTTGAAGCGACGCTGTCATAAAGTACAATTAGGCTAAAACTATTACAGGATAAGGGATTGAGAGTAGTCATCTTGTACTAAGGATTTTGTTATATCTCTCATTTACCTCAATTGGCTAACGAATTTGCGTTGTTTAAAGCTCCAGTTTTGGTCTAATTGCATCTGCTGGCAGCTTCGCTTCAATTGGACCTTCAAGCAGGCCAACATCAACTCCGCCGACCTGCGCTTCACCGACCTGTGCTTCGCGCCAACCTCAGTAACGCCAATCTCAGCAACAGCAACTTGGGGTCATTGAAGGGTCGCTGCAACCAGGGGCAATTAGCCTGAAACCTATGGCGCTATTGAATCATAACAATCTGCCTTTAATGCTTCATGCACATTAGCCAAGCCCTAATCTATAAACTTGAGTTATTTACTTTTGTCCTTAACTCCAAAATTTATTAGCTGGGCTTATCAAATGAGTTCAAAAATAGAGAATTTTTGCCAGGGCGATCGCTAATTGCCCCTCGTTGCGGCAACCCTTCAACTACCCCAAAGTAATTCTCATTGCTTAATGTGATTGCATTGTTTCAGGCCCCGAATTCGCTCTAATTGCATCTCGTGACAGCAACCCTGCAATTGGGCCGTTTAGGAGAATCTTTTTCTCCTGGTAGTCTCCCTTGTGAGATTTTCCAGACACTGTTCAGAAAATTTCTTCTCCTCTGGCCCCTACGATTTGCTCTTAGCGTAAGTTTAGCGAAATAGAGATAAGCGTCGTTATCTCTATCTGAAATCGGCGAAACTTGGGAGCGATCGCCCCTGCCTCTCTCTGTGGTCTTACTCTTTGGCCTCGTCCAGCTCAGGGCATATTGTTAGATGTCAGGTTTACCAATGACCGGATACTCCCGCACGATAGCATCCAGTCCTTTCAGCATTGCAGGAATCTCAGTCTGGTCGAACGATAGGGAGAAGCTGAGGCGGTTGCCGATTCCTGCCTGATCTATCGCCTGACACTCGGCCGTGAAGTGCCCCAAGCTATCTCCCGCAATGTTAATGCTCAGCTGTCGTTCCATCGTCTCAAATCTTGCCCCTTTGGAATCGAAAGAATAGAGACGAGCGATGGCATCTCGGAAGGATAGTAACTCCTCTGCCCGGAGGTAAGCTCCGTAGCGCCCGCGAAACGCTCCCGCGTCAATCTCGATGTCGGCATTAAGCCAATTCCCATCCCAATAATCCTGCGCGGCATGAGAGCGCCCGGCGACTTTCACACTCAGGTATTCGGAATCATCTCCGCCGATACGGAAGCTAGCCATTTGCCCTTCAATATGAAGACATCTAACGATCGCGCTCACCGGATACAGCCAACTTTTGCAACGCAACTAACTACATCACAGCATTCCGGTGCAGTGCGGTTGTTATGTACGCCTACTGCCATGAGCTGTAAAATCTACGCCTTTGAACAATGCTAGATACGCGTCGTACAAAGGTCCAGAAAGAGAAACAGCTAGATAATAAAGATGGCGAAACATAAATCTTTCATGCTTCAACATACTAAAATACAGTCCATCTCTTCCTCGCCTTCCCTTGCTAAACCACAGATCGGGTAACTCAGTTGATTTGAATCTTGAGAGCATTTCAGGTTCTCGTTTGAATTGACCTAAAACATCATGTATTAAACTTGCGTAATATGTAATTGGTCTATTGTACGTTTGGATTCCATCAGGCGTACCTATCCAAAACAAGTCAAGAAAATTTATTTTTGGCGAATTCCCGTCCCAAGCATAACCTTGAAAAACAATAATTTCGCCCTCTTTTGTAATTCTTAGTCTTGGTTTTGACAGATCGCGTGGATCGAAAAAATCTTTGTCTTCTATAAGTTCACTTTTTAATTCTTTCAATTCATCATCATTGATGAACTCGGCTAAAATGCACTTGTAATCTTCTTCCAGTTCAAACAGCCACTTCATATAAAATCACTCTCTGACATCTTTATTCAAAATTTTTCTAACTATTATTTAAAGCGTTTTTCAGAATAATCCTTTCCTCTAGAGAAACTAGATTGGAACCTTCTTGTAATTTACCCTTTCGTGTGCATAACGGTTCAAATCAGCGGCTGCAAACAATCTCAAGCTCAACACTAGAGGCGTTCATCTGTCCGCTGCATTTGAATTGTGTACGCCCGGCACGGGCGTGAACTAATGGGGTGAAAGTCCCCTGTCGGAGAACCAACATCCAAATGATCCAACAGATCCGAGTGATGGCAACGACTAGCTTAAGGCAAGGGCAAACCCGCGAGGGAATGTCTGAAGGAAGCCAGCGGCAAATCTGCGAACCGACGAACAGAAACATCTTAGAAGGCCGAGCCTCCTGTGGCAAATTAGCAAAACATAACAAAGCCTTTGGTTCAGGGGGCACGGTAAATGATGCGGCTGTGCAGGGACAGTTCACGTTCTTATCCGGGGAGATCTGCTCAAATGGCGGTCTACTAATTTATGGGAGTCTGACTGAGGTCTACCTGGAAACGGGTAGGAAAACTACAGAACCCTAAGGAAAAGCAGACAGCGCACAGGTGTGGAAACGCCCTATGTAATTGAGCAGAAGTCGTGCCGTGGCCATAGTAGCCAAACGCTCATCGTAATGCATGAGACACGGTGAAGGGCCGAACTTCAAAGAGCAGGGAGGAGCCGTAAAGCTCGACGTGGCGATGAACCCGGATGGGGGAGCTAATTAGTCGTCGCTTAATTGCGTAACCAGCCCTAGACATTGGTTCTTTGGATCCAAATTGTCTAAACCTCTTTGAGGAAACGCCCCGTGCGGAGCCGCATGCGGGGTGCTGTGGGAGCTGGAGGGGAAAACCCTCCGGCGACCCGATTAGACTGCTGCATTATTGGTAGTATCGTTAGTTTGTTACTACTATGACTAACCAATTGTTACTGTTCTTGTATCACCATTCCAATCAATCGGCAGATTTAGCCCTTGGTCTGAAGCCAAATCACGCGCAGCAACAAAACCGTTTCGCTCAATAAGGGTAATTATTTGAGCCGATGTACTGCCCGTTGAAATGTCAATCATATTATTTGCAGTATCAATCAAAATAAAAGGTAGGGATTTAGGTGTAGCAGAAGAAGAGAACTTTAGTGAAACTTTTGCTTCATCAGCCCCTACTATTTGCCAATCAAACTTCTCTATGAGTTGACGCAATTTGATGTAGCTTTTCTCATTGTAAATTTGTGCCTGAATGAACCGCTCTCCGTTAACGACGGCTGTAATATTTGCGACCGCTTCTTCCATCCTGGAAACACCAGTCAGCTTTGCTTTAACCAAACTGCGAAATTCATCACCAATTTGAAAGGGAGTTTTTCCAGGCATCCACGTCAGCACCCAAGGATCCCACTTATTGTCCTGACGAATACCTAATACAGGTTGAACCTCGACGTGCCCTAAAACTGTTCGGTTTGTTACAGGAATATCATAAAAATCACACAATTCGGCTGTCACATCCACCATGACATCAAATTGTTTTTGAAGCATTGGAAAACTGCCCAAATTAGAGGGGTTTGTCGCTCCAGCCATACAGCAAACAGTCACACCAATTGAACCAGTATTACAACCTTTTGTATGAGCTGCGTATACTCCATCTGAAGTAGAAGTATTGTCTTTGATTGAACGAGAGCCAAGTACTAAGTCACCATCATTCTCAATCAAAATATGGTAGGCAGCCTTGTCGACAGAATTAGCTTTGTACCTGCCTCCTGTCCAGTGCAAAATAATTCGCTTCATAGAGGCATTAGGCAACCAACTTGCAGGAATAATAGCCATTTTTTGTTGATCCTTCAATTTCTATAACTTGCAAATGACGTTTGGGTCTACTCTCTAAAGAGAAAAGTATTAGACTGGGTAAAACAATGAAAAAATACTCAGCTAATCCTACTCCATGTTTGTAAATGGATTAGAAATGTTTCCGTATAAACCTATAGGTCTTAACTCCACATCAACAGCCGTAGGAATATCTACAATAGAACCAGCAAAAAAACCTTTAATCCGTATTGTAAAATTGTTGCCGCCAGTCAACATACAAGAAACAGAATTGAATGGATACCGTTCTGGCAAACCTGTAATTACAGAAAGCAGAAAATGATTTGTAACTGTGTTCATTGGCAATACATATGATTCTGAATCTCCACGTACACGACCACTACAGTCAAAATTCTCCGATAATTGTTCGCTTGAAAACCTAAATTCCCAATCTAAATACAGAACAGACGACTGACTGGCAACATCCTGTATTTTCCCCGTTAGAGTAGATACTTCTTCATCTGCCAAATCTAGAGCTGAGAAATTAAAAACTTCTGTTGAAGTCAAAAACCCTAAATCCCTATCTTCAGCCTTGACTGGGAAACATACAAGAAACCAAAAAAATATCATGAGAAATCCATATTTTCTCATAATTCCTTAACCTCCAAAGTTAGGTCACGAATAAATCTCAGCCTTTCAATTTGGCTCTAACAGTTCTAGAAATACTCTGAAGCCTCAAATAGTCTCAGAATTGTAAAATTTCTAAAACAATGTAGTGCCCTGCCAATTGATGGCATATCCCTCAATCAACCTAGCTCTATCTATACCGTTGACTGTTCTACGCGCTTGGTGAAAGTCAACATTTCTTCCGGAGATGTAATCGTCTAGTTTTTTCCCAGTAAAAACCCCATTTTTCATGCCATGAATGATGATAAATAGAGAAACATCCGGTTCCATAACCTCATCAGGAAAAGCAACAAAATTTCTACTAAGAAGAGTCCCATACTTCTCGTAATTGAACTTATGCGTCAATTGCACGTAACCACGCCCAAAGTAAGGAGCATAAGGTCTTCTACGACCACCAAACTCCGCTATGGGTTTATATGTGTGGGCTGTTTCATGTTGAATCGTTGCCATGATGTAGCAAAGCTGATTACGATTAGTAATCCCTTGTCTTGCCCCTTCTGTTGCTACAGCTTGAGCAAGTGCATCTCTATTTCCACCTTGCCACCAAGTAGGAACAGCAAACCGAGATGGAGTCATAGGGCTGACTACTGTAGTCTCTAGTAGAGCCTCTGCAAAAGTAGGACCAAACAGTCCGGTGTCAAAATTGTTTAAGTAAACAGCATCACAAAACAGTTCAATTCCATTTTCTGTTTTAGGTCCCCACAAACCGTCAGGATCAGTAGGAGCATAAGCATAAAGCCCTAGTGCATTCAGGCGTGCCTGTATTTCTTTGAGCAGATCTATATCTCTCTTTAGATCAAGCAAAGGCACAATAAGACGATCATCAATGATTTCTTGAAGAGCAGTCATAATTTATCCTAGGTAGGAAATACACTTAAACCAATAAGACCTAAAAATTCCGGTCGAAGAGATTTAGTACTCCAATTAATAGTCTCTATTCAGGGGCTATCGAGATAACTCCGGATTTTTTAAGTAATTGAGAGTTAAGCTTCAGCAATGGAACGGTCTAACGGTTTGAGTCAGCGGTTGTTGGTATCTCTCCATCTAGCTCTAGCGACTTCGATCAATCTGCTACACCCGAATTGTTAGACTTCGCTACCAATGCTTATCAGTAGTGCAACCTACTGATCTTGTGTAAGAAGTTGATGCCCAAGTTTTTACTATTTCAATTGAGGTTTTACCCGCATTCCATACTCGTAAAATAGTGCCCACCTTCTGTAGGTCTCCAACGAGTATAAGAATTGGGATTATCACGAAATCAAGCCCCTTTCGGACCATGACAATGGTCTCAAAATTCATGATTCATTAATTTGTGTTGTAGGAAGTTCTACGAGAGCAGTTTTCCAGCAAATATCCGAATCAACAGTCGAGTGCCGATCACTCTACTAACTGAGTCCATGCCTGTAAACTACCAAATTGGGTTAACTTCAACATCTTAGTGTTCTCTTCTACCCTTGGCAGTGAGAAAAAGTGAGTTTATTTCTTCTTTCTCACTTAACTAAGAACCTTCAGCGGTCGAGTGCATGAGCATAGTTAGACTGCGGTTCATACTTGCTGATGATTTAGCTGAACCGCAACGTTTTTTTAATAAGGTGCTGTGTAGTTATCAGGTGAAGTTGTCGGTTCCAGCGGCTCTATAGCTATCCAGTAGGATTCCCAAACGCTAACACTTATTAACAAGCATAGAAAAAATATGTGCGCCCGCCAGGCCAGTGTTTTCAGGCCTATAGTACAAGCCGGCCTTGACCTTGGCCTAAGTACTACTCAAAAACCACTAGTACACTCCCCTATTTCAGGCATTTTGGAGGCTGAAACCCTACTTTTCTCGTAGAGTAGTTGCCGCGCGGAGCAGCTATTCATCAGGAAAATAACATAGGTGCCACCTGGTAGGAGTGAGGCCGTCAATCAGCTTGAATTTTGGGCATGTAAAAACCCGCTCTGGATTCCAGGGCGGGTTAGAAGGAGAGAATCGACCATGACATCGATTAGGGATTAGAGCGAAGGGCGACTCTCGGTTGCCCTCTTGCGTGGCCTCTAAAAACTTTTGTCTGGGAAGACTTCACTCATACTCCCATCCCCTCACCCTCTCCCATACCGCAGTACCACCGGATGATATAGCTGAAGTCGATAGCTTCAATCCGCGGACTTGCGGAGGAGCGATCGCAACAAAAAGCCCACCCCCTTTGCGTGGATGAACCCTGTGGATGAAGTGTGGATGCTGCTGTGGAGAGGTGGGGTGAAGATGCTGTTTGTGGAGACCTGTGGATGTGCTCCACAGCCCGTATCCACAAGGCTCCACACCCTCCACAGCCCTCCACACTTCACGCCTCAATGACGGCAAAAAGGCCTCTAACAACGGTATCGCAGAGCCTCTCCTTCACCCTCCACACATCCGATTCCCTGACTGGCTAATTGCTGAAAGAAACCCCGAATCTTCTCGGTTGAAATTTGGGTTGTCCGCAAAATGTGGATACCAGAGCGTGCCTGTCTCGCTGTTATCCATTCACCTCGACGATGAGCAAAACAGGCGATCGCCCTCAGCTCTTTGGGCAGTCCTTCTAGCGCAGCGATATCTGGGTCACGGGGTTCATCCCCTGGCTCATCGACCGCAGAGCCAAGTTCCACATCAGCGGGCTTTACTTCGTAAAGCCGCTCCAAGATCTCAGCGGTTAGCTGAAACGGGTTCGCCTCTTCCGCCTGCGGTTGGGATTGGACAGGAGGTGCGGCAGGGGTGGTCGCGGTTTGGGACTCGCCCTTGTCGGTGGCGATCGCCACCATTGGGTATTGCTGCTGCAGGGTTGGAAGGTGGAGCCAATCGGGAAGGGTAATGATGGTTTCGCTATGGCCTGGGCGAGTCATGCGGACAGAAGCAGATCGGGTTTGCTCCCCCCAGGGTGTTTCCCCATACTGCCGGGTTAACTGAATGGCAGAACTATCAATCAAGTCCTTCATCCCCTTGATATTGGAGAAGCCAGCACTGACTGTTCGGGCATGGTTAATCAAGATGGGGGCGATGCCATGCTTATCGCTCTCACTCAAAGCGGTTCTCACCAGGGACTGACCCAACTCCTCATGCCCGTTGCTGTATTGGGTCAACTCATCAATCACCAGGCTCTGGCGATCGCCTCCTAGTCGCAAGTTCTCCACCAAGTCACTGTAGAAAGCTTGAATTGCATCAAAGTCACCACCAGACCCCACGACCACCCCGGCAAAAAGCTTCTGCCCATCGACGTGTGGAGTGACGGCAACCGTTGGCCAGCCCAACAGATAGCTACGCAGGTAGGCGATCGCACTGGCCAGGCTTGATTTCCCGGTTTGCTGGGGTCCCGATACCACCAACAGTTTGCACATCAGCGCATACCGCAGTTCTGGACAGTCCGCCATCAACCGGTTCCATAATGCCCACTGCTGCGAGTTCCATTGGGCAGATACCGGAGGCGCAGCAATGGTGTCCACTGGCACAGCTGCAACATCAACCGCTTGGGGAGTGGCCACAGCCAGCACAGGGGCATCCTCGACGGGAGGCAGTTGAGCCAACACGCGGCGCTGCTGCTCATTCAGGTAGCGCTCAAGGCGTCCATTCTCGATGTCGTCAAAGGCCTTCTCTCCCTGGCGTACCCGGTCAATCATGTACCAGCCGCCTACCAACCCGACCGCGATCGCCAATGGTGGGGACGCCATCACCGATAGACAGTACCCAGCACCTGCTAAGGTCGCCACCAGGGGCACCATTAACCCACCGTGGTACTCCTGCAGGACGCGATCGCCGGCCTGCTGCACCAAGGCGCTACGGGGGTCGATATTGCTCTCTGCGATCTGCTGAATGGCTCTGATATCACTGAAGTTCATGGGATGTCTCCTGGGGTGTCGTGAAGGGACAAAAAAGGGGCACGGGCGGTCGCCTCAATGCCCCATGCAAAAGGGTTTTTACTTGCTTTCAGATGGCTTCTGAGTCGTGGTCTGCCCGTTGCCGTTGCGTTGATACGCTTCCCAGGCCGCAGACTCCGCAGAGTCTAAGCCAAATCGCTTGAAGATGCTGTCGATCGCTTCCTTCAACGTGACGGTGCCCTGAGCCGGTGGCACGTCCTCAGGTTTGGGCTGTTGCTGGGGTTCGTCCTTGGGTACAGCTGATTTGGTCGGCTCCTTGGGCTTGCTAGAGGTCGAAGGTTTGCCACCCCCAGCCGTGGGCTGAGTTTCAGGTTTGAAGATCGCCTTTCCACCCTCGGCCAGCAACCACAGAAATACCGTCACCTGAACGGTTGATAGGCAGATTACCAACCAGAGCAACTCGCCCCAGTTGATCGTCAGACCTGTAAAGCTCACCACAAACGGCTTGAAGTAGCGCAGCAGGATTGCTAGATCAGTGCAGAATGCCCCGTAGCACAGCAGCATGACCCGACCAATCCACCGTTGAGGGTAAGCGTTGTATTGAGACTTCAGGCTCGCAACCAACGGGTTGTCTGACTTGCTGACCTCTAATCCACGGAACCGTTCAGCGGCTTTAATCAGCAAAGCCAGGGCACCCAGCGATCCCTTCACCAGCAAGGGCAACGCTTCCAGCACTTGCAGCAAGGCCCACAGCACCAAGGCCACGAAGCCGATCAGGAACTTGAAGAATCCTTCAGGGGCGAAGAAGGACATCAAGATTTTGTAGTAGAGGCTGGCATTCCAGGCGCAGAAAACAATCACGGCAATCCGCGTAACCAACACCAGCATGAGAATTCCGAAGGAGCCGCTATTGCCTAAACCGGGATTTTTGAGAGTGTTCGACATCGTTTAGCCCTCTGCAGCTGTATTGGCATTGACCTGGGGAGCAACGATGCCCCGATGGGTCGCCCGCTCAATCGCCTGCTTCACAACATCGGGAGAGGCATTGCCAGCAAACTGCGTGAGATTGCCAGCCTCGCCCACCACAGCCGTTCCGCCGATGCCATCGCACACCACCAGGCCCGGTTGCAGGAGCTGGGCATTGGTTCCACTGACGGCAACAGCATTGGGCACGATTTGGGCAAACCGCTCATTCTCATAGAGCAGCAGGCAATCTTGTTCGTAGCGGGCATTGGCGATCGCCCGTTCCTGCTCCATCAGCTCATTGCTGCGTTGAAGATTGGCAACGCGAGTCACTTCGCTTTGGCGTTGTTGGTAGCGCTCCCATTGGCGAGGAGCTTCTAGAGCAAGGGCACCGGCAGCCACCAGCACGAGGGCAATAGGAGTTAGTTGCTGGGTGAGGGTTTTATCAGGGTCTGGGTTTCGTAACATAGATGTGTTCCTCTCGATTTGCGTGGAGTGGACAGGGGGCGATCGCCTCGGCCTGAGAAACTGGGCGATCGCTCTCCTTGCGGATTTTCAGAATCATGACAATAGATGCTGATAAGGGCGAATGCCCCCAGAAGCAGCATTACGAGCGCAGCGAGGGCACCGACGGTTCTGGCTCGGCGGGGTCGGCAGCAGATTGCTTTCCCAGCACAGACACACTCTGGTTAATGGCGCTGGCTTTAATGCCTTCGAACACCGCGTCAATTTCATGGATCGTCTGAACGGCTTTGAATGCAGCAAATTGCTGCACCAGGTGGGCTGCGTTCAGGACAGCATTCTGTCCGGTCTGCTGGTGCTGGTGTTTAGAGGTGGCGATCGCCTCCAGGTCCCACTGCACCGAATGGGCTTTATGCGGCACCAGGCCAGGAATGCCATAGGTCATACCAGCCTGATGCAGGACAGGCCCATCCGAACCCGTCGGAGCATGGATTGCAGGCCTGTAGAAGCGTTGAGCAATCTGGGCCTGCTCAGACTCTTTCAGCAGGGTGGCTTTTCCAGTCCCCTGGGCCGTGCCCATCTTGATTCCACTTTCCGCTTCGATATCGGCCATCGCATTGCGAACCGCAGTATGCGAAACATTAAGCTTTTCAGCCAATTGGCGAATCGATAGATCTGGCATTGTGTAAACCTCTCTTTACAGTTGTTTCCAGCCATTTCCACCCTTCAAAGCCTTAGCCCTCAGGGGTTTGGCTTGTTTCTGGGTGGAAAATCGGTTTCCGGTTGCTTGCCACCCTAGCACACAATTAGCATCAATAAAGCATACTGGAATATGCTATTAAATTCTTAGAGCATAAAGGAGCTAATATGCGAGGTGATTCTACGGCTGAAAAGATGAGTAAACGCACAACCATCACGTTGCCTGATTCCGTGTTTGAGGAATTAGAGGACTGGGCTGAGCAGCAAGGCAGGCCCACAGCAAACCTTGCTTCGTTTTTGGTTGAGCTTGGCATCAGGACAGCCAAAGAACGCGGGGAATACAAGCCAAAATCCCAGAAGTCTAAGAAGTGAGGGCGATCGCATGAGCAAACGTGAACTCACTGAATTGCTAGCTCTGATCGATGAATGGGTCGAGCAACTCGAAGACTGGGAGCTAGAGGGCAAGTGCCGCCAGTCCGGTCATAACTTCATGAGCTTCATGCAGGAACGCGGCGTCCGCATCAAAGACCTCGAAGCCATCATCGTGGCCGCCACTGGCTATCGTCCAAAAGATCTTTGCACAGTTGACGACGCGGCCATGCTGCGGAGTGCGATCGCCAACTACGAGTACAGCACGACGGTGACTCATGAAACAGGAGCCGATGTGAGCGATCGGGCTAGACACGCACTGAACGTCACCAAACAAATCTGGGGGTCTTAACGATGAGTTCCCTAAAGACCCGATTCTGTGAAGCATTTGAAGTTGGCATGCGGCTGGAGAACGAATGGGCACAGTGGTTTGACCCATCGCTACCGCAAACCCTGCCTGATGAGTATGAGTATTCACCTGATGTGGCGATCGCCATGCTTGATGCGGGTGAGACGTACTGGGGCCATCCCGGATGGATTCAAGACATTTGGCGCATCCTGGATGATTGGGCCAACGGCGGCAAGCTCATTCGCCTCCGACTAACTGCCCAATGGCTACTCTCCACCCTGCCTCATGACCCCATAGATGGCGATCTGAGCGATCGCCTCTACTTACTCGCGACAGGTCAATTTTGTGAAGCATTTGAAGGTGAAGCCTGCCTCTGGCCCCATAACTCAAAGTTCTATCTGAAGACCTTGAACTGGAAAATGGCAGGGGTCGCCCAAGCCCAAGAACAGCGTTTGGCCAGAAGGTGAAGGATCTCATGAAGAGGGGTGAGATCAAAAGGGTTGAAGGGTATCGAGATCTGAGAGAGATCACGTATACTTCTCAGAAGCGAATTAACCACCCTTATCACACTAGGGGTAGTGATTTGCAAGTTACAAGTTTGTCCGTTTCAATTCAGGAGATCGCATAATGTTCTAGCCCACTCCCTAGAAAGCCAAAAACTCCAACTGCCGCAAACAGTTGAAGTTTCAAAGGCTTTATTAATTTAGCTGCACTAGAAGACTAACCAGAGGTTTAGCGGCCAGCAGTTAGTACTTCAAAAAACGCTATGCCAATCTTAAAGGCGAGCGACGGATTTTTGCAACTTTTTTTCAGAATTTTGTACAAAATCCTTCTACTCCGTTTCCTGACAAGAATCTCCGACATAGCGTTCTGAACCCTTGACCCACTCCACTTTTGGGATTCATTACCTATGTCAGAAGCTACCTCTTCTTCGCGATCTGAGCGATCGCCCTCTCTTTACATTGAAGAAAGCAATCCGTTTCTCGCTCTCTTCCCCCATCGCTTTGATTACATCTGGGCACCCGTTCCACTACCCGGGCACCCCGTCGAATGGCAAACCGAAACACGTCACCCCTTGAGCGATCGCATGATCGAGCAGGGCAACTGCCTCTATGGAGTTCGGTTTGGCAAGGAAACCAACTATGCCATGCTCGACATCGACATCAACAGCACCTACCACCCCAAGCGCGACCCGTTCGCCATCAGACGCATCCTGGAAAGTTTTGAGGAGTTCGGCATCACCCATAGCCTTATCATCTCCAGCTCCTACAGCGGCGGCATCCACATCTACCTGCCCTTTGCCCAGGCGCAAAAGTGCGGTTCCTTGGCCATGGCGATCGAAACCCTCGTCGAACTCAAAGGGTTCAAGGTCGCACCTGGACAACTGGAAATCTTTCCAGACCCCAAACCTTACATTGCCAACAGCACACCTCAGCTCTACAACGGGCATCGGCTGCCGCTGCAGAGCGGTTCCTACTTACTCAATGGGGACTGGGAACCAAGCTATAGTTCGCAAGCAGAATTTGTACGCCGCTGGAAGTTTTGCCAGGAGCACAACGAGGTCACCAATGCAGCGATCCAGCAAATCCTCAAAACTTACCGCCGTCGACAGTGCAGAGTCTCTGCCAAAGCAACTAAATTCCTTCATGATCTCCACACCGAAATTGAACAAGGCTGGTCAGATCATGGGCAAACTAACCGACTACTGGGTCGCATTGCCCTGCGTGAATACATTTTCGGCCACATTCTTGCTGGTGTTGCTCCCTTAGAAGGCGTTGACCTGGTGCAACAAATTGTCAAAGTAGCCACTGCCCTTCCTGGCTATGGGGAGTGGTGCCGTCACCAACATGAGATTCACAAACGCGCCGAGGAATGGGCACGCTCTATTGAAAGGAGTCGCTATTTCCATTACGGATCTAAGAGCAGTACCCTCAGCACCCTACAACCAGCAGATGAGGAAGAACAGCCCACCTGGAATGAGCAGCAGTCTCTCACAGCACGGGAAAAGATTCGAGGGGCGATCGCCGACCTGCTCAGCAAGGGTACGTTACCCTCCCAAATCACAGAGCGCTTCAATGCGCTGACTGAATATCACATCAGCGGCAGTACCCTCTACCGCCACCGTGACCTGTGGCATCCAGCACACCTCATAGAACCCACAATCGGGCCTGTGGAAATCCCCCCCGTACCCCCCCAACTTTGGGATAGCAACCGGGCGCAAGAAGAAAAATGCGCCCGGGCTGCTACAAGCTTATTAGCAAAGGATGGGTGTAACAAACCACAGGATAATGTTTCTAGCGATTTAGATAGCTCTAGCCAGGAAATAGGGTGTAATTTTACCCCGGAGCAATTGAGTATTTTTGAACTAGTGCAAGAAGCAGCAGGCCAGGAAGCGATCGCGAACCAAAAGCGTATTCGCTTAGAAGGTCAACAGCAACGCCATATTGAACGGATGCAGGGGTATCTAGATTCAGGAGATCCAATTCTGGTAGCGGAGGCGATCGCCTGGGCACAGCTTAATCCAGGAGTGCTCACAATCCCTCCCTCCAACCTTCCACCCAGTTCCTGTTGAGCAAATGTGGAGCAGGAAAACCTGAGCGCATGAGGATAGGCATTCTTGCGTGGAATGGGGGCGATCGTCTCCCATTCGTTAGGCTGCGTGGAGAATCTGCATAACCCTATGCAAGGTTCTATCACAGAACAAAAGTAGTTCATTTGTTCTATAAAGCAAAAAATGATTTATCCTGATCATTAGCGGTCAGCTATCCCAAATTTCTCGCCTATTTCTGAAGCAAGTTCAATAAATGAACACGGATAAGTGAACATGGGTCATTTACTAAAATCTTTGAAACGCTGACTGAAGAGTCATTACAACAACTTGAACACAGAAGAATTGCTGCACAATTTCCCTAAAATGTGAAAGAGCTGTGTTCAGTTTTATCAATAGTGTCGCTACTCCCTTTGGCGTTCTAGTAAATCTCTGTCTTCCTAAAGAAATGAGTAAATCATAATAGCCCATAGTCATCAGGATTAAGCCCATGTTCTTTTAGAAAATTTTCTGTAATCATCCGGGATGCTAGTGCTGTTTTTTCTAATGCCTGCAGCTTGTTGTAAGCTGAACTGTCCTGCATTTCAGGACTATGGTTCTTCAAGATAGCTAAAGATTTTCTTTCTGCATCTGTCATACCTTGTCGCTCAAAGTAACTGGTTGCAGAACTTCTCACACCATGAGGGTTAGCCCTGACCCCACACTGCCCCCAAATAATATTTTCATAAACCTCCTTCAAGGATTTAATGCTATGCGGTTTACCATTAGTTTGAGTGAAAATATAATCATGGCCTGGTTGAAATATATCTCGGAAACCAAGCAATTGCTTCGTTTCTGGAATAACATATCCACACCAGTGAAACTGCTCTGCACGATAGGGACTCTTCTGTTTTTTTCCACTATTTGAGGGCCAGTTATGCCATGTTTCTGAGTAATCTTCTCGTCCATAAAGCCATGCTTGCAGTTCAGGATTGTAGATCTTCGGCACTCTATAGCTACTCTCCCGATCAGTTTTAGTTTGCGTTGCATCTAATTCAACAACCCATTCAAATGGTTTACCCTTTGGATCACGAGGTATATTTCCTATTGCATCTTTCGCATCAGCAGAATCTAGATAGTAGAGCTTCGTATGCGTGTTGTAGTAAACCTTATAACGCCTAGATCTTGTATCCCAAGGAGCTTCTTCATGGGTCCCAGTTTCCCAGTTGAGATGATAAAGTCTTAAAGTATCGTGTACCCTCAGTTCTCGTACAACATGTTGGCGATCGGGACAAACAGTAAGGAAAAACATCATAATTAAATATCGTTGGAAATCCCTTGCTACAGCTCTTTGAGTCCTTAATCTTCCTAGGTTAGTATTCCACTGTTCGTCAACCTTAAGACGTGGAGAGCATAACTCTAGTAATTTCTTTGGTAACTGTGCGAGTTCTCGCCAAGCAGGATTACGTTTGATAGGGTTGATATTACTAGGTTTACTAGGAGTTTTTTCCTCCTCACTTCGCATCCTACGAAGCTCCATAATCACAGCAATATCTCTGTAATCTGGGTACATAACTGGATCTGTGATGTGTCGGTAGAGAAACTTTGCTAGGTTCAGTTCGGCATGATAAAACTTCAAAATATAGTTAGAACTAATACGATAGCCATCTACCGTATTCAGTGGATTATGTTGATATTTAAGCCATTTGATATAGTCATTTAAGAAGCCGCGAACTGATTGAGCAGTTTGCTCAGCCAATAATTTTACTCGTTCCTTTGCTTGGTCACGTTGAACAATACTCCTTAATACCTCAATTTCATCATTTTTCTGGCTCTGCTGAAGTGCCTGAACTAATTTAGTTGTTAGGCTAAAACTAAGGGATGCGTTTTTTGCAGATAGCTCAGCCTGAATTGCATCTAGTAATTCCTGGCTGTTATTACTAAATAAATCCTGCTTAGGAATATCATTAACTATCCAGGTATTAAGACTACCAGGGTGAATGTCAATAACAGGGATCAAATCTTCAAGGGTTACTTGATCGATAGCTTTAGGAGGATATTTTTCATTCAAGTTCTCAATCCATATAGGAGGGCAAGGGTTTACCAATAGCCAGTCAGAATCATACTGTGGATTCTTTGCTTGCATCTGATGAGCATATTCACGCATCTGGTGATAATAGTTCACCTTATCCAGAATCCGCCAACCCAAGAGTTGCAAATTACATCGAAAGCAAATTTCATAAGTCATCTCCTCTACAGCGCCTGGAATGGGACGGCGATCGCTATAGTGTGGGTCCAGCCAAAAGGCTTCAAACTCCCTGAACTGCTTTTGTGCATGTTCTGAAAGCTCTTCAAGCTTTAGTCTATAAGGGACGAGAGTATGGCGATTTGTAATAGGATGATCTGCTTTGTAGCCATACCCTTGGTTTCGTTCTGCACTTGGGTAACAAACAGGGATAGTCCAGTTGTCATAATCTTTAGGGTTCAACAAACCCTGCTCTTGGCACCACGTCAAAAAGTGCTTGAGGCAAGATTTGTAAACACTGCGATTGAGGGGAGTTGTATCTAGATCTATAAAAACCTTTTCCTGCCAGCCTAAAACCCGATCAATATCGCTAAAATCCTTGATATTTAATTTGCTAGCTAGTTCCATCACTTTAGCAACTTGCGATGGAGTCAAAGGACGCTCAGGAAAAACCTGAAAATCAAGTTTTAGCCCAGGGTAGGGCAACAGGTATCGAACGATTGCTGTTTTTACGTTCTTTTTTCTTATAGGGAAGAACTCTGCGTACAGTTGGTAAGCATCTGTCAGACTAGTAATTTTTTTTACACTGCTCATATCAACTCCTAGTACACATGTATTAATATATAACACATGCACCAAACAGTAAGTGTCGCCGTCGTAGCCAAGAGAAGATGCATCTTCTATGAAAAAATAGAATGGCTAAAACCTAGTATTATCAATAACTTTATATTTTTCTTTTTATAAAGCAGTCTAAGGCTGTCTTATACGCTCTTATACGGCTTGAGTTCCAGCTAAGTTAAGGGATGCGTGACCTGAGCCAATCTAGATATGAGAATTTGGAATTTAGAAAGATAGATGTATAGCTTGTAATAAATAGCACTAATTTAGCGGAAGCAGACCAGTAATTATCTGGTCATTGACTTCTTGTTTTCAGATGCCTCACACCGAAGCAGACGCGAACTAACCTGAACTGCACTGTTCAATCCTTAATCAATATAATGATCAACTCTCTCCTATTGACCTGCTCTAATATTTAGAGCAGGTCAATAGGAGAGAATTCGCTAATTGAGATGGCGATCGTCCCTATTGGGTAGCATCCGTGCTTGTTTTTTAACTAGAATAGTTGCTCCGCGCGGCAACTATTCCACGGAAGAATCAGTATTTCAGTATCCAAAAGTGCCTGAAATAGAGGGGTGTACTATGGATTCGAGAGTAGTACTTAGTCCAAGGGTTGGGCCATCATGTACTACAGGGCATAATCAGCGCACTTTTATCAGTCCACAGGACTTCTGACCTCTAAACCACCCCGGTTCAAAACGTGAGTGTAAATCATCGTTGTTTTCACATCCTTGTGTCCCAATAGCTCCTGAACTGTACGAATGTCGTAGCCATTCTGAAGCAGGTGGGTAGCAAAGCTGTGACGAAAGGTATGACAACTCACTCGCTTATCAATTCCAGCCTGTCGTACTGCCAGCTTTAAGACCTATTAGAGAGAAGCTGCGGTTCAGCTAAACCACCAGCAAGTATCAACCGTATTCCAATTATATTCACATGCCCGACCACTAAAAGGTTCTCTGTTTAGTGAGAAGAGTCGTCTACAGCGAGTAATGGGCAACGTTAGACGGATAGATTTTGAACAAGGTAGTAGCCTGAGTGTTATCCATTTGTACCTGAAGCTCAATTTATAAAGGCTTTACAGATAAGTTTAGATACATCTGGTATTTGTACAGTGTTTACATAATTTTTTTTATGTTAATTTCGTGGATGTATAGTTCAGCCCATCTGGACGTTTGCAGTAATTTAGATACAGTTCTCCAACTCCTAAATCAAGAGGTGGGATATGGCAGTAAAAGCTGGAATTCTCAAGAAGGGTGATGATGTCATAAACGTTTGGTCTCAAGGAGAAGGTATTTCTGTTGCCGTCAAACAAAAGAATGGAGAAGTCTGTATTCATTCCATATCCCCAGACGAGAATGGAAATATGCGAGTTGATAAGGATGCTTCCTTGTTGATTACGTTTGGCAATGGTGAAGTTCAAACATCTACTTCTGTAACACCTAACAAAGAAGATGTTGATACTCAGCAGGCTTCTGAAACTAATACTGTCGAAGTTGTTACTTTCTAATTTCAAATATCTGCTAAAAAGACTATGACTTGTTCCATTTGCAAACAAGGAGGACATAATGCTAACAGTTGTCCTCAGAATCCAGCCAATTCAGTGCGAGATCGAGCAATGGTCATACGAATCGACAAGCTGACCAAGAAGGAAGAGAAGAAATTAACCGAGCAAATCATCAAGAAAAAAGAGAAGATCGCCCCTGATGCGAGAGGCACAATAGTCAAAGGTTCACAAAAACAATTACCTTCCAACAAACCTAAAGAATTGAAACCAGGTGAGGATTGAACTCAGGAGCTGAAAATGGGAAAACAGAGACCGTATAAACATTCAAAAGCCCAAAAAGAAGTCAAAGCTATAGAAGCCAATCAGTGTCTTGTTTGCGGTACAGTCGCACAGCCGGCACATGGTCACCACCTAATTCCCTATAGTGAAGGGGGATCTGCTGACCTCCAGAACATGCTAACTCTTTGCCCGCAGTGCCATACTGATTACCACAGCGGAAAGCTAAATATCGATATTTACAGGTTTTAGTTGAATTTTGTCACCGTCTAACTTTGCCCATGACCCCGACCGGGAGGCGGTTGGCTAAGTCTCAAAGTTTATTGGCAGTGGGTTATGGGCAAAGTTAGATTGGTTAGGCTATTGATCTGTCCAGCGAATCAATAATTCTCAGTATGAGCTTCAAGCTTTAAAACAGCCCACCAACAGTGGGCTGTTTTAAAGCTTGAAGCTCATACTGAGAATTATTGCCAGCGAATAGAGTATAGATAGATGTTGAGTTATAATCGGTAGTGCCAGTAAAATGGCGATTGAGCTTGTAGTCTAACAAGGCTAAGACGTTACTGGGTGACCAGTAAAGATCCCGGTTCGATTCCGGGCGAGCAAAGAACACTAAAATAATTAGTTAGTGTTTTTTGCTCGCATTGAATCGTATGAATAGAAATGCACAACTAGCAGTGTTCGAAGCTCAAGTCAAAAATGTTCGAGAGCTTGATGCCGCTTGGAAACATGTAAAGCGCAGTATTAATCGAGATTTAGTCAAAGGAAATCAATCGTCAGTCCGCCTCCATACTAAACTTCTTACTCTCATTTATTGTGCTTGGTTGGAAGCAAGTTTTTCTAAGCTCATCCACACACCTTATGGTTTTGATCTGTCTGAGATAGCACAGATAAAGTCAGCTTCTCGGAATAGCATTGTAGAGGCTTGGAAGGAATGTATTAACATAGCAGCTCTAAGAGTTAATCCAGGTAAAAGTAACTATCTCCCTAATATTAAACAGAGACTCAATCAACTTATTGAGAAGTATGTTGAGGAGCCAAGTTTATTGAGGAATAAGGTTGCCCATGGGCAATGGGTCAAAGCGTTAAATCGAGAAAACTCTGCTATTAATACCGAGTTAACAATTGCAATCAGCAATCTTGACGTTGTTAAGCTTGATATTTTGCATGATGCCTGCAAAGGTTTATGTGAAATTGTCGAAGTATTAATTGAGTCACCGGAACGGGCTTTTCATCGGGACTACTGGCTTTTATTGAGTAAATTAGAAGAACATATGGCTAGAACTTCTCAATTTAATCTTGCTGATAAAATTGCAATTCTTAAATCAAGACAACCGAAGCAAGTACAAGTTAATAGTTCGGATGTAGCAAACTGACTGAAGCTATTAGGTAGAGCGTAAAGACTCCGATAACTGCTGAGCTAAACCGTTAGAGCGCTTAAATTCTCGGCAGGGATAGAAGTCCAAATCTCTTACTAAACAGATGAAGATAAACAGCCCTTAGCAGGCTATAAGTGAGTGGCACTGAAATAATCCCAAGCCTAAACCCAAAAAGGGCTGAGGTCTAGTTCAAAACTCTGACAAAACGAAGCGGCTTAACGCTTCTTATGCAAGGCCTCTTTACCGAGAGACTTGAGGTACGGCATCTGTACCTCAAGTCGGAGGGGATTATTCTCGCAAGTTTCACAAATTTCAGATAGAGATAACGGCACAGTTCTCATCCTGTACCCTGACGATTTTGAGTAGCTGCAATGTATTGCCAGGGGAGGGAGCGGCGGCAGGTTCTACTCCGAGAGCATCAGGTTCCCCGCAGTCGATTGATGAGCCTGGATAAACTGGATCAGGTGTCAGGTGACAATGCCCTTGTCAGGAGACGACAGTGCAGTAGGCGGATTTGACGACCACCTGTGAGATCGCCAATTGACGCTTAGGTATCAGACAAAATCAACGACAAAA
>NZ_JAMPLB010000065.1:0-34533 GCF_039962325.1 Leptolyngbya sp. PL-A3 | reverse complement strand
AGGGTAGGGATCATCAGAACGCCGAACCAGCCTACATAGAGGCGGTTGTTGGTGCTGGTGACCCAGTTACAGAACTGCTCCCACACATTGGCGCTCTCGCGCCGTTGAAGGGTGGTCGTCATTGTTCTATGAGTGCTTTAACTACAAGTGTTCAGACGAAAACGATTCGCTTGAATCGCCGAAGTGCCGAAGGTCACCTCGTATTACGTATATTAAACAGGTTGTTTACTTTTGTAAAGGATTTTCTCAAGATTATCCTTCGCTCTGGAATCGTTACACTGGAGGAGCTGCTGGCGATCGCCCTGAGTCTACACATTTACAAGATCGCAATATTCCTTAACAAAACTGCAGCTTTTCTCGGGGCAATCTCGTGAAAACTGAGAGAGCCCAATCCCCGCCGGATCCCCCATTTACAAAAATTTATAGCTAAAACCCTTATCCAATGAGCATTTTCAGCGCTTAAGGAACCGTCAGTTGGTAGACTTTTGGGTGAGCGACAATCCGTTACGGAAAAGCTCCAAAATTAAACATGATTTGATAGTCAGGATGGCATCGGGATTGCGACAGTGAGCGATCCCATTAGTTTTTCAGAAGAAATTTCAGATGAAAGATTAATGCGCCGGGCCGTCCACTTTATTGACGCCTGCACTTGATGAGAAACCTTTGGGAGGACGAATGAATATTGCTGTTGTGGGACTGAGCCACAAAACTGCGCCCGTAGAAGTGCGCGAGAAGCTGAGCATCCCGACCCCGCAGATGGAGGGGGCGATCGCCCATCTCTGCAGCTATCCTCATCTGCAAGAAGCCGCCATTCTCAGCACCTGCAATCGATTAGAGATCTACGTGGTGGCAGAGGAAACGGATCACGGTGTACGAGAGGTTATCCAATTCCTGGCCGAACACAGCAAATTGCCGCTGCACCACCTTCGACAGCACCTCTTTGTCTTACTGCACCAGGATGCTGTGATGCACTTAATGCGGGTCTCGGCGGGTCTTGACAGCCTTGTCCTGGGTGAGGGGCAGATTTTGGCTCAGGTTAAGCACACTCACAAAGTGGGCCAGCAGTGCAAAGGGGTTGGGCGGATTCTGAATCAGCTCTTCAAGAGTGCTGTCACAGCGGGTAAGCGCGTTCGTACAGAGACCAACATCGGGACCGGAGCCGTATCCATCAGCTCGGCAGCGGTGGAGTTGGCTTGTATGAAGGCCGGAAACCTGGCTAATCGATCAATTGGCATCCTCGGTGCCGGTAAGATGGCGCGCCTGCTGGTGCAACACCTGCTTTCCAAGGGGGCGAACCAGATTACCATTGTCAATCGCTCCATTGAGGGGGCGCAGGAGTTAGCGAAGCAGTTTCCTGAAATTAATTTGCAACTCCATACGATGGAGGCCATGGGCTCTGTAGTGGCCTCGTCTCAATTGGTGTTTACTAGCACTTCGGCAACGGAACCCCTGCTCAATCGGGCCAAACTGGAAGCCATCCTGGATCCGCAACAGCCCATGATGTTGTTCGATATTTCGGTGCCTCGCAACGTCGATTCTGATGTGAATGAGCTGCCCTATGTCAATGCCTTCAACGTGGATGACCTGAAGGCTGTCGTGGCACAAAACCAGGAGAGCCGCCGTCAGTTGGCCATGGAAGCGGAAGCGTTGCTGGAAGAAGAGGTAGATACCTTTGTGCAGTGGTGGCGATCGCTCGAAACTGTTACCACTATTCGCTGCCTCCTTGACAAAGCCGAAACTATTCGGGCGCAGGAGTTAGAGAAAGCCCTATCACGCCTCGGTTCTGAGTTTGGTGAAAAACACCAGGCCACTATCGAAGCCCTGACTAAGGGAATCGTCAATAAGATTCTGCATGATCCGATGGTGCAACTGCGGGCTCAGCAAGATATTGAGGCTCGCCGTCGGGCTATGGAAACGTTGCGGGTGCTGTTCAATTTGGAAACCGAAACCCAATCCAGTCAGCAGTTCGGCTAATTCTTAAGCTCACACTCTGTTTCTGAATTCGGAAACTTTTTCCCTGCCAGATCCCCGGCTTTTTGAGAAAGCCGGGGATCTATACATTCATAAGGGCAGGGCTTCGCTTACAATCCGTAACGACAGCAAATTGGAGAACTAGCATTTATGGCGCTCTCTGAAGGAACCCCTGCTCCCGCTTTTACCGTGAAAGATACCAATGGCAACACTGTTTCCCTGGCTGACTATGCCGGAAAAACGGTGGTGTTATATTTCTATCCCAAAGATGACACCCCAGGATGCACCAAGCAAGCCTGTAGCTTTCGGGATTCCTATACGGAATACCAAGGCAAAGACATTGTGGTATTTGGGGTGAGTATGGATGACGAAGCCTCTCACCAGGCGTTTACTGAGAAATACAGCCTGCCCTTCCCACTGCTAGCAGATGTGGATGGATCTCTCACCAAAGCTTACGATGTTGACGGAGGCGGCTACTCCAAGCGCGTCACCTATGTAATTGGCAGCGATGGCACGATCCTTAAGGTATTTGACACGGTCAATACCACCAGCCATGCAGCAGACGTAATGGCAGCGATCGGTGCATAAATAGAAAGAAATACGCAGAGGAGAAGGGAAAACTGTTCCTTCCCCTTCGTATTTATGCACGGGTAGTGTTTCAGACCTGTGGATGAGGGCGTCTACACAGCTATCCACAGGTCTAGAACAGCACCTACGCTCCTACCAACTCAATCACCGTTACCTCCGGTGGGCAAAATAACCGTCCTGGCCAGTAGGTTCCGAGTCCTCGGTTCACATATAGCCAGCTGTCATCAACTCGATGCAATCCCTGCGACCAATCCCAATGTTTTAGAGTTGGATGCCTTTTGGGTTTCTTCTTCGTTTTTTTACCTTTTTTCGACGATAGAAACTCGCGAATTGTATCTGGAAAACACCAGTCAATATCAGGAAGCCAGCGTTGGGCAGGACCAAGACCTGGAAGAACAACTTGACCACCATGGGTATGGCCTGAGAGTTGTAGATCGACGCGCCAGGGTTTTAGGACTGTGAGAGAATCCGGGTTGTGGGATAGAACAATGCGAGGTGTTTGGGGATCGATCTGATCGAGCACAGAGGCGGGATCGAATTGCTTAGACCAGAAATCTGCCAGCCCTACAATGGGCAGATTGGGGCCAAGGGGCTCGGCCTGTTGGTTCCATAAGACCTGGATGCCTATTTCTTCAAGGGCATGGGTAACTTGCTTACGGGCTTTGGGATACCGGTGATCATGGTTGCCCAAAACAGCACAGATGCCCCGACGGCTCTGTAGAGTTGTTAGCTTTTGGGCCAGGGTCAGAATAGGGTAGGGCTCGCTGGTGATAAAGTCTCCCGTTAGAACAAGCAGATCGGGTTGGGCGGCGTTGGCCTGAGCGATCGCCTCCTCCAACAGCGAACTTGATAGACGGTAGCCATCATAGTGAAAGTCTGAAAGTTGAACGATACGGGTCTGCTGTAATGCAGGATCCAACCCTGAAATGGAAACAGTCACTCGTTCCACAGTCAAACGGCCAACCCTCAAAGGATTCATACGCTATAGCCACAGAGCTTACTAAAAGGGAAAGTGGGGTGTCTCCCTACTTTCCCTTGTACTAACACAAGTGGGTGAGCATCTGCCTCTAATATCTTTTCAAAAGGAAGCTGTGCTTTATGTTGCGTTGGTATAAACAGGACTTACGCAGATCCGCTATATCTAGAGCATTTATGTTGTAGTTGGGGTGCTTCGCACCCCAACTACAACATAAATGCATAATTTCTGATAAAGTAACGCTCCAGTTTGCCTGAAGGGCTTGCTATCAGGCGTCTTTGCCGTAGTATCCATGAATGAAAGTAGAAGCGAGCCATTGTAATTGAAAAAAGTTTTTACTCTTTCAAGAAACACGTCTGTTTCTTGTAATACAGCACAGAATAAATAGCATAAGTAATCATATTCATTTGGAGGATAAGCCGTTGTGGTGTGTGCGTTTTACCCGCCCATACGTTAGGCAAAAAGCTGTCCATCTCACAAAGCTTAACCTCAGTTCGGGTTAATGGTGTTTTCGAGTGCCGCGCGTTGCGCGGCACTCGAAAACACTCATTTTGGCGTGCGCAAAGCGCACGCCAAAATGAGCACTTCAGCTTATCCCGAACTGAGGTTAGGTTACTGAGTAGGCAAGGAAATGGGCGGGATAAACCTCCAACCCTTTCCTCGTCTACAGCATTTCCGCTCGGATGAAGTACAAGAGGTGGATATGGGGCTTTGTTCCACACTCGTCTCTTGTATTTCGTCAGATTGGAAAGGGCTATAAGTAAATGGTTTTATGTTTAATTAAGTTAAGCTGCTGTCTCATAAAAATGAATGGGACAGTAAGACTTTCAATAGCACTTGAACAGAAACTATTGCGATTGAGATAGCAATCGCTTCAGAAGTTATGAAAATCTGATTTTGGGATAGGAGTGTTTTGACAGTTTCGTATGTTTAGTCATTAAAAACGCTCCCAACTCAAACTAACACTAAGAAACGTTGATTTTCAATCTGCACAATGCTTTGCAATTATCAACAACACTCTGTTTACAAAGAATTGATTTTTTTTTATAACCGTGATTTAGTCAGGAAGTTTGGGAAACCTAGAAGTGCTGTTCTTAGTAAAGCGCTACCAAATCCTTTGGGTATCTTTGAGATTTTATTGGAAACCTCTGAGGAAAAAATCTGTTCCTGCATCCTCACTTCCAGAGTTTCAGTATTGCCGAAATCTAAGTTATGGACGTCTTCCATCAGTCCGTTTGGCCAGTTCCATTTCCCCGTGATTCAGGGGGTTTAAGGCTGCCTCTCATGTCCGTCTTCCAAAAAAATCTGTCCTCTCCCCTCGGCTCGAACTTTCAGCATCGGACTATGACATCGGAGCAAGCGGCCGTGACAGCACCCTTATATATGACGCTGAGTCGAGCGGGGATAGTGCTGGCAGCTACTCCCACAACAGCCGCGCATTTAGGTTTTGCAACATCCCATCTGATTGGGATGTCATTTCTGGATTTACTGTTGCATCGCGATCGCCTATGGCTTGCACGAAGCTTAGAGGCACTGGATCTTGAACCCGTCCAGTCATCGGTCACCCTACAACATAAAGATGGTTTCGGCTTAAGGGTAGAGTTAGCCCTTCAGGCGATGCAGGGCTTGGAAGATGCTGAGACCGTTTTGGTGGCACTCACTCCCGTTCACATACCGCATGATGCTTCTGTCGCCTCAGTAAACAGCTCAGAGCACCATCATCGATTTGTTTCCCAAATCGCTGTTGAATTTTCTCGCCATATTCGTCATAGCTTAGACCTGCATGAAATCTTGACGGCGGCGGTTAATCAAGTACAGGCCATTTTGGGGGCCGATCGCGTTCTTATTTGCCGTATTCATGATGAGAACGCAGGCACCGTTTTGGCAGAAGCTTGCCCCAGTGCAGAATTCAGCATCCTGAATCAGGACTCAGAGTATCAACAGTTTCCTCCAGAATGTCTACAACTCTACAAACAAGGTATTTCCCAGGTTATTGGCTCGATTGATGAAAGTGGTGAGAGCTGTCCAACCTGCTTCCTGAATAATCAGGTACAGGCGAAATTGGTGGTGCCCATTCTTCAACGGGCAGAAGCACAGCGGGGAGAGTTATGGGGATTGCTTGTCGCTCAGCAATGTACGACATCGCGAACTTGGGAAGCATGGGAAATTGATTTGATCAGCCAATTGGGTGGACAGTTAGAGATTGCTGTCTCTCAGTCAGAGTTGTATCAACAGGTGCAGCGGCTTAACACAGAGCTAGAGGATCAAATCCGGTTGCGGATGGCTCAACTGCAACAGGCCTACGATTTCGAAGCGACATTGAAGCGCATCACCGATCGCGTTCGTGACAGCCTTGACGAAGATCAAATTCTCCAGGCTGCGGTACGGGAACTTGCTACCGTTACCCGAGTAGCGGGTTGTAATGCAGCAATTTATGACTTGCAAAAGGGCACCTCAACAGTGCGCTATGAGTACACCACAACCGATTTGCCTTACCATGGCCGAGTGATTCAGCTCGATGCTTTTCCGGAAGCCTACACCACACTACTAGCAGGCCAACCAACCCAATTCTGCTCGCTGATGCCCAATCCTATTCGTGGAACGGTGGCAACACTGGCGGTGCCAATTCTGGATGACAAAGGGGTGCTGGGTGACCTTTGGCTGGTGAATGACAAGGAATATGCCTTTAGCGAACAAGATATTCGCCTGGTGCAACAGGTGGCAAACCAGTGTGCGATCGCCATTCGTCAGGCTCGCCTTTACCAGGCTTCCATGGCTCAAGTACGGGAGTTAGAGCGGCTCAATCAACTCAAGGACGATTTCCTGAGTACGGTGTCCCATGAGCTACGCACGCCCATGTCGAATGTCAAAATGGCCATTCAAATGCTAGAGATTCTGCTTCAGCAGACGGGTATGATGCTGGGCAATGAGGCCCGAATCGATCGCTATTTGAAGATTCTCCATGAGGAATCCCAGCGGGAAATCAACCTGATTACAGACTTACTCGATCTTTCCCGTTTAGATTCTGGAGCCGATACGGTGCAGATTGGCACACTCGATCTGTCTCAGTGGGTACCCCAGCGGATGCGAGTGTTTGAGGAGCAGGCCCGTACCCATCAACAAACGCTGGTCGTGCAGTGTCCGCCTACTCTGCCCGTGGTCACCACCGACAACTCCAAACTGGAGCGCATTTTAACAGAACTGCTCACGAACGCGTTCAAATACACTCCCTCTCAGGAGACGATTACCTTACAAGTGCAAGATGTGCAGGAGGATGGACGGGCGATCGCCCTCCGCCTTAGCGTCACGAACACAGGGGTTGAAATCCCACAGGACGAACAGGAACGGATTTTTGAAAAGTTCTACCGCATTCCCAATAACGACCCCTGGCAGTACGGGGGGACAGGGTTGGGGCTAGCCCTGGTGAAGCAAATGGTGCACCAGTTGGGAGGCCGCCTTACCCTCGAAAGCGGCCAGAACCAAACTTGCTTTGCCTTTGAGCTGCCCCTCTACCTGCGGCTGAATGGGAAGGACGAGAATCGGCCTAATGCGCCTGTATGGCCTGAAGTACCGCCACAATCACCTCTGGCGCTACCTGATCGGTAACTTTGGCCTCTCCAATGCGGGTTGGAAGAACGAAGCGTACTTTTCCGCCTTCCACCTTCTTATCGGATTGCAGAGACTCCAGGATCGCGTCGATGCTAATTCCAGCCGGTACCTGGGTCGGTAAGCCTGTTTTTTGAATTAGGGCCAGTTGGCGCTGGGTTTCTTCTTCTGTCCAGAGGCCACAGGAGACGGCGATCGCTCCTGCTGCCACCATACCGATAGCGACGGCTTCCCCATGATTCACTAAACGATATCCGGTAAGGCTTTCAATAGCGTGACCAATGGTGTGGCCGTAGTTCAAAATGGCCCGCAAGCCGGATTCTTTTTCATCCTGGCTGACCACATCTGCTTTAGCCTGGCACGAGCGAGTCAGGATCGTCTGCAACAGCTCTGCAGTTAGGTAGCGGAATTGATCCAGTCGGGGCTGCCGCTCCAACTGCTCGAACAAATCCGTGTCCCAGATAATGCCGTACTTAATGACTTCGGCCATGCCTGCTCGGAACTCACGGGGGGGAAGAGTTTTGAGTACGTCGGGATCAATCAACACCAGACGGGGTTGATGAAACGCACCAATCAGGTTTTTCCCTTTGGGGTGATTGATCCCCGTTTTGCCGCCAATGGATGCATCGACCATCGCCAGCAGAGAGGTTGGAACCTGTATAAAGCGAATACCCCGTAACCAGGTGGCCGCAGCAAAACCTGCCATGTCCCCAATCACGCCACCTCCCAGCGCGACGATGGTCGACGATCGCTCTAATCGGTGCTCTAGCGCGGCATCGTAAATCTTGTGTAGGGATGTGGGGGTTTTGAATCGCTCACCGGGTGGGATTAGGCATGTGGCGACTTCGAATCCGGCTTGAGTGAGTGAGGCGATCGCCCGCTCTCCGTAATGTTTGAAAATCGGTGGGCTGGATACCAACAACACCTGCTTGCCTAATTTCAGGGGTTGCATCCAATGGCCCAGATGATCCAAGCCACCGGGGGCGATCGCAACCTCGTAGGCGTGACCCGGCACGGGCACTGGAATAACCGATTTCATGCCTCTTCCTCTATGTAAAACGCAAAGATTCTACTTATCGTAGCCTCTTGGGAGGATGCTACGGCATTCGTAGAAGATCCCCTCCGAACTCTTTACGGAGGGATGAACTTTGCTCAAAAGCCATGCTTAAGAGAGGGATGATCGATAACGCTTCAAACATAAACTGCCTAACCAAACTGCGAAGGCCATATATCGCTGTAGCCATGTTTGTCAGGACAGAAAGAGTAAGGCGGCGCGTTGCGCCGCCTTACTCTTTCTGTCCTGACAAACATGACTAGGAGGCTGCGGCTTAAGTTCGCGACCTATGTTTTGGTATGGGGTGCTTTGCACCCCATACCAAAACATGATTGATGAATTTCCGCCGCCGCGTACTAGGAGGATGGTTGTCGATCCTTTATAGCGCTGTGCGGGTTGATTAAGTACGGTGGTGTGGAGCACGAAGTGCTCCACACCACCGTTGCTGCACTTAACGCACTTGCACATTGCTATAAGTATGGCTTTTGAGCAGAAAAAAACCTCTGGCGATCGCCAGAGGAGGTCAGGAGAGGGAAACTGAAAGGTGCCTTGGGCGGATTAAACCCCCTCAGGGAAATGGGCTTAGCCCAACCACTCCAGCACCGCTTCGTCTTTGGTGTTGGTACGGCGCTCGGGGGTTTCGCGGTTGAACTTCATATGGATGGCGCGGGTCTGTTCGCCATCGGCGGCCACCGCCATGATGGGGTAGTCGATCAGGCCATCCTGGAAGGACATCTGGAAGCGGAAGGTGCCATCGGGATTGAGCTTGATGGGCTGACCTCCGATGGTAACAGTGGCATCCGGCTCAGTGGCACCGTACACAATCAGTTCGGCATCTGCTACCAACCAGAACTTGCGGGGACGAATGGGGGGAGCCGAGGCGGAGAAGCCCAGACCGTAACCCGACATGCCAATACCCGAGAAGTTGGGTGCGCCCATGGCTCCAGGGATAGCTCCAGGAGCAGCCCCAGCCCACATACCCATACCAGATGCGAAGACGTAGGAACTCATGGTTTCCAGTGCAGCGCCGGAAGTCATCTGGGCTGAACCGTAGAGGGCACCAGGCCCATAGGCAGCAGCTCCAGCTCCGTACTGCATTGAGCCGGCTACATGCTGGACCGACCCGGCTACATGCTGGACTGACCCGGCTACATGTTGAGCTGAGCCCGGAACATGCTGCCCCGAACCCGGTACATGCTGCATGGAACCATAGAGCGAACCTGCAACCCGTTGAGCTTCGGCGTCTTCTGCCATGCCGAAGATGCGGCTGTAGATGGCATCACTAACGGCAGATGCCTTCTGCCCAGGAGGCACCAGCTCCAGGAAAGTCTTACCACGCAGGTCTTCTTCCCAACCCACGTTGATGAACTGCTCATCCATCCAATCAGAGGGATAAACGGGTGGAACGTGCATGGGTTCAGAGCGAGCCAGCATCAGCCAGCGGCCATCAGCGGCGATGTAGCCGATTTCCAGCAGATAGTCGCGATCGCTTACGGGCACTGGCAAATACCATTCCCGTGCTAGCTCATCGCATTCGTACTGCTGAAGGCTATGGGGTCGCTGATAGTTGGGATTGATGTCGGTGACGTCGTAGAAGCGCAGAGCCAGACGAATACCACCCTGACGGCGTAGTGCTTCCCGGTGGCTGTTGGGAACATCCCAGTAGGCATAAGCCCATTGAGGGTCGCGGGGCATCAGCACGATACGGCTGTCACCATAACCATCAGGCAGGTCAGAGAGCGCTTCATCAACGGCAGCCAATTCGCCGCCCGTGAGATCTTGTTGACCAACGTCAAATTTTGCAGCTTCCACAGTTTCTTGAGCGGGTATTGGTTCAGAGGATGGTTCAAGGGATGGTTCAGGGGCAGAGGGAACAGGAGCAGCAGCATCTGCTGGCAGTTGCATAGCCTGAACAATGGCTTCAATCAGCTGCTCTTTCCGCATCCGGCTATACCGAGATACTTCATATTCGCTTGCGACTCGACGCAACTGGCGCAGAGTCATCTCTTCAAGCGGTGGACGTTCTTTTGTCATTAGATTGCATAACCTCTAAATTCACGATGAACCGGGTTCAACCACATCTGACCCTATAGAGGCCCCTGCCAGACGCTTGTCAGTGGGCAGTAGAGTTTTTGGGATCATGGGGATCACTCAGTTAGCTCCATATTGGGCAAAAACCCTCTTTTGGTCAAGAGCACAAATTGTTGTTTTCTGGCCTTTTTACGAGTTTCTGGCCTGATCTGGGATCGAAATATCAAGATTTCATGACATAGCGCTTCAAGGGCATTGCCGTGATCTCATGCAAATATCAAAATTTCCTGACATTTATTGTAACTACGGTGCTTGCGCTTGAATCAGCTACGGTTGTTTTTGTGAAAGCTGTGTGGAGCGCGGCTTTCATAAAAACAACCAGATTTTCAGCGCTTGAAAAGCACTGTAAGGAATGCAGATAGAATAAAACCCGAAATTTTTGTGGAAGGTGTAGCCAAGCTGCGCCTCCCACAAAAATTTCGGGTTTTATTCTGTGCAGGATCCTAAGCGGCAGAAATTAACCCTTCCAATGGCTTTGCGGCACCGTCTAGAACTGGAAGGAGCGATCCTTAAGCCAGAATCGTAAGGGAACCGCCTGACCCTGATTGCCCACCTTGATATCCACCACAAAGGGAGCCGCAGCGATCGCCCCCGCCCCGGGAGGAGCCGTAAGAGGTTGTTGCTGCGCCTCTGAAATATACTGATTAATTTCGTTCCGCTGTTCTTCCGGGATGTAATAGCGTTCCAGGTCGTAGAGAACTTGCCCCATCTGGTACTGGCCATGCAGCGCTACCTGATTATTGGGAAGATGGGTGGGGCGATCGCGGTGAACTGCTACCGGTTGCCAGGGCTGAGGTGGTGTAGTCGTTGTGTCCTTAGGAGCTTCCAGCACGAGGTAAAAATCGGCACCTTTTAAGAACGTGGAACCGTTACGCCATTCTCTATCCTGGGCGGGTATAGCTTCATTCCAACCTGGCAGTTTAGATAGGCGGCTGGGTTCTGATATCTCGTAGCTGAGTGTTACGTAGTAGCCCCGGAACAGATCATAGGGATCGACGGGGGCAGTCTGAAGGGTGACGGTCTGCCCGGTCGTGAGGGTGTGCGTAGCCTGAACCGGAACCCATAAAATCAGCACCGATTGAAACAGCAGAGGAATCCAAAAGGCCCAGCGGGAACGGGCAATACCACGGGGCGATCGCGACGTGAGGGCTGCTTCAGCCTGCTGATTCACGTTGGGTTGCTGAGAGGAATTCAGGTTGCTCATGGGATGCTTTCTTCCGAAGAACTGGGGCCCAAAACCGACGGGCGTTCAAGACTGCGTACATTGCGTTCAAACCAGAGGCCAAATAGAATCACTCCCACACCGCATAGAACGAAGGACAGAGACTTCAGCAGCAGGCCTGTGTCGTACTCCAGCATGCGGCTCAAGATATGCAGAGCTAACAGTACCAGGCCACACCAAAACAGACCTCGATTGGCTTCTGCTAAACCCTCGCGGATGAAGCCGATGGAGAACAGCGCCAAAATAATGTTGATGATAAAGGTGGCGACCGCCCCCAACGGTGACACTCCTACATGCCAAATCACCAGAAACGCCAGAAACCCTAGCAGAAGCAGCATCGTTATATCAGACTGTACCAACCCCCAACGCTGTACCCGGGCTGTCGGGCGGGCCAGGTAAGCCCAGCTAGCCAGGGTGATAAGGATCAAAATCAGGATGGTCGGGTTAAGCCATAACCCATAGCCAGCCCCAAACCAATAGCTAAGTTGCAGACCCAGGGAGGGCCGGTCGATGGTGTTGGCCCATACCCAATTAAATGAGGCCAGATAAGTGAAGGCCACAAGATAAACGATCGCCAACCCCTGTGCCAGCGATCGAAACCAGCGGTGTTGAGGGAGTGGCTGGCGGACGACTGACCACCAAAGATAGTCATCGTAGCTCCAGAGCAACGCGGGCGGCAGGATTAGCACCAGAGTGAGCCAGAGCGCTGGGGCATCGGGAAAGCGCTCGGCCAGATCGGCAGCGGCGGTGAAGAAGGAGGTGATGAGGGCGATCGCTCCCAAAGCGAAGACGACGCGTGATCGGGTTCGATAGGCCAACCAGGTGTACACAAACGCCGCAAATAAAGGCATCCCTTGAAACAACACCGTCAGCCCCAGTGAACCACTCCAGTTACCGGGTTCGATAAACCCTGACCAATAGCCAACTCCCAGCAACAGCATCGCCAACAGACTGAGGGACAGCAGCCGTAGCCCGAAGGCCATGGCTAATACTCCCAAACCCCATACCAGAAATAACTGATAGGCTGCACCGCCGATGTGAAACATCTGGCTACCCAGAGCCAAGTTTGCCCCCATAAGCAGGCCACCCAACAACAAAAAGCCGGTACCGAGGCGTTGCTGCCAACTCTGACGGCCTGGAATGACTCCCGGTCGTGTCCAGAGCCAATAACCCAGAATGTTGGCCCCCAGAAACACAGTCAGCAGCAGGGTCAGCTTGAGGCTGCGAGGGATAGCCTGCCAGTTGGCCGCCACAAAGGTGATGACGCCTAGCCCTAGTAGGATGCTGCCCAGACCAATCAGGGTGACAATGAAGCGATCGCGCGCTGACGTCTCTAACCGCTCAAATTGATACAGGTTCGCTAGCTGCTCATACTGGTCAGGGCTAATCAGCCCGCCCCCCTGCCATTGTTGAGCTTCCTGTCGCAGTTGCCGCCGAAACTTTTCCGATGCCATGTATTACTCCTACGCTACGCACGAGCCGTAGCTTGCTTTTATGGTGAATGGAGTTAGCTCATGTGTCGCACGGTGCTAACAAATTGCAAGGCAGAGACAGGACGGAATCTGAATTGGCTTTAATGCTGTAAAGAAACTTAAAATTTGTGACAGTTGTTTTATTGCTATTGCCTGGATGGTTAGGGCATGCAGAAGCAGTAAGAGCTTTGCCCCTACTGCTTCTGCATGCCCTAACCATCCAGTTCAAGGCTATCAGTCCTGTTTCTGACCTCAGTTCGGGATAAGCTGCAGTGCCCATTTTGGCGTGCGCAAAACGCCCTTAACCCGAACTCAGGTTTTCTACAGCTCTGAACCCTTGTGGTCGAGGCACTACATATAGTGCCTCGACCACAAGGGTTCAGGAGTTTGGTTTGCATTCCTACTGAGGCTTAACGATTGGGTTTGGGCGGCGATTGAGGAGACCTTGTGCCAGCTGATGAATTGGTTGGCTTGGCTGGAGCCGGAGTATCTGGCTGAAGCCGGTGCCGCCCGTTTCGGACCACCCGCAGCATGTCCGTAAACTGCATTTCCAGGTCACCCAGAACGCGATCGGCGTAGAGATCGGCCCCCGATTGGATTTCAGCGCACTCAGCCATAGCTCGCTGGCGCATTTCTTCTAATTCTTGTTGGGCTTGCCGGCGCATACGCTCAATTTCCATGAGGGTTTGCTCCTGGGCCTCTTCGCATTCCTGCTGGACACGTTGGCGAACCTGTTTGATCTCCATCTCGGCCTGACGGATTAAACCCATCTCATCAATGATTTGGGCAGCTCGTCGCTCGGCCATCTCAATAATTTCCTGGGCATACTGTTCAGCCTCTAGCAGGATCTCTTCCTTCTCTTGCAGGATTTTGCGAGCTTCCTCGAAGGCCGTAGGAAGGTTTACCTGCACCACTTCCAACTGCTCTAGCAACTGGTCCTCGTTAACCAGCGTCCGGTTAAATAGACGCGGGCTATCGAGCAGCATTTCCTCAAGCTTTTCCAGCTCCCGTTGGATGTCGACGCGTCCTACCCGTGTGGCATCCTCTCCCCGTGAGGTTCCACTGCTGTTGGGGCTGGCTCCATTGCGGTCTGGGGTAATGCGGTTGGAAGTGTCTTCGCGTAGCATTGGTGGATGTCTCGTGCAACGGGATGAGGGACAAGGTGATCCACTGGACCACCAAATTTGGCAATTTCTTTAACCAGACTGCTGCTCAAGAAGCTGTATTCCGTTGAGGTCGCCAGAAAAAATGTTTCAACTTCATCGGACAAAGTGCGATTCGTATGAGCCATTTGCAGCTCTTTCTCGAAGTCGGAGAGAACACGCAAACCTCTCAACAGCACGTTAGCCTGGCGCTTTCGCGCATAGGTGATGGTCAGCCCATGGAAACTATCAACCTCGACATTCGGAAGATGGTGCGTAGATTGACGAATCTGCTCGATCCGTTGCGGAACGGGAAACAGAGGCGTTTTAGTGGGGTTGGTCATGATGACCACGATCACCTGATCAAAGAGCTTGCACCCCCGCTCAATGATATCCAGGTGCCCGAGGGTAATCGGGTCAAAGCTACCGGGATAGATGGCAATCACGCCTTCAGCTTAGAGGGATATAAAAACGACGAAATGATTATACCGGAACGTTTTTCTTAGACCTTAAACTCTCATGTTAGGAGAAAAAAGCCTGGAACAAAACAGTAAGCCGTTATCTTAACAGGCAAATGAGCCCCTGAGGATTTTCCTTTCTATTTTCGCGTCTTTTGCAAATCCTGGGTGATATTTACTCCTGCGTCGAGTCGTTGCCCACAGGAGTGGGGGGTGGGGGCGGAGCGTCCACAAACCGGACTCAGGTTCGATACTTCCAGTAAAGGATGCGAGAATATCAGACCGTGGGGGCGATCGCCCCAATACTCTCGTGTGTGATGGAAGGAACCGATGCCTAAACTGGTAGTTGCGACCGGAAACCCCGGCAAATTAAAAGAAATGCAGGCCTACCTCACTGATCCCAACTTGCCCTGGGAGTTGGTGTTGAAACCCGCTGAGATAGACGTCGAGGAAACCGGTGAAACCTTTGCTGAAAACGCGGTGTTAAAAGCGTCTCAAGTGGCACAGGCAACGGGGGAATGGGCGATCGCGGATGACTCAGGCCTGATGGTCGATGCTTTAGGAGGCGCACCCGGAGTTTACACCGCCCGTTATGGGAAGACGACGGCTGAGGGAATTCAGCGGGTGCTGACGGAGTTAGGAGATCGCCCGGATCGGGGGGCACAGTTTGTGTGTGCGATCGCGATCGCTCGTCCCAACGGAGAAATTGCACTACAAACCGAAGGCATCTGTCGTGGGGAGATTACTCACACTCTCCAGGGTGAGGGGGGATTTGGTTATGATCCCATTTTCTTTGTGCCTGAACATGGCATGACCTTTGCCGAAATGCCTGCTGAGGTGAAGCACCCCATTAGCCATCGTGGATTAGCTTTCGCCGCCCTGTTGCCCCAATTGGATGCTTTAGCCGCAGAGGTTTAATCTAAGACGCGTTTTAAAGCTCGCTGGAAGCGTTGTTTTTCGTGCGCGAAGCGCATAAAAAAACAACTTCTACAGGTTCACTCTGGTTGTGTGGTGTGCGAAGCACACCACACAACCAGAAAAGGAGAGGGTGGAGGCAACGCCTCCACCCTCTCCTTTTCCTTACATGTTTGTGACGGCCTAAATAGCTTCCATGTTCACTTCGCCAGTGCGGATACGAACAATGCGATCAACAGGCGAAATGAAGATCTTCCCATCGCCAATCTCGCCCGTACGAGCAGCGGAAATAATTTTGTCTACGACCATATCCACTTGATTGTCTTCGACCACAATTTCCAGCTTGAGCTTCTGCAAAAACTCAACGGTGTACTCAGACCCGCGATAGCGCTCCGTTTGGCCCTTCTGACGCCCAAAACCTCGTACCTCTGAAACGGTCATCCCAACGATGCCCGCATTAACCAGAGCAATTTTGACCTCATCCAGCTTAAAGGGACGAATAATAGCTTCAACTTTTTTCATGTAACGGTTCACTCCTAATCGTTTACCAACCCGCACACCAGCATGACTTGTAACATCGTCCAGGTCGGCTAATTGTAACGGGCACTACCATCTGTCCACAGACACCCCCATATTTTGCCACCCCGGCCTGTTCTACCCAACGATTTCAGCATTAAAATTCTCCAAAATCTTAGGGGTTTTTCCCGACTACACGGGTAAGGTTTACAACCCATGGTCTTCTGGTTCTAAACCTTGTGCCATAGCCCAGTCGGAGCAAGGTGGCAAGGCGATCGCTCTCGACGCGATCGCCATTCTCCAGATATTCCCACGAAAAACCCTCTCATCCACAACAAACTCATTCTGGAGCGTCGTCAAAAAACGAGGAGAACTCTCTCTTTTCCACGCTCTTACCCATTGGCTCACCCACCCCCTCTTACAACCCCTAACCCAGGCAAATTGCCCGGGATTAATCGCCCCTCGTGCAAAGTGGCACCTACAAAAGGATCGTCCTTTAGATTCAGGTGGCTATCGAGATCTAAATGGGTGGCGAAGGGGCCAAGGTGGGCGGCGGCTGTGTTGCTGAGGGTGCTGTCGGAGTAGCAGCCAAACATGAGGTGAAGCCCGAAGGTTTGGGCTGTGTGAACCATGCGTAAGGCTTCGCTGAGGCCACCGGATTTCATGAGTTTGATGTTAATGCCATGGACACAATCGGCCAGTTTGGGAATATCTGCGCGATCAAAACAGCTTTCATCGGCAAACAGGGGTAGGGGAGATTCTCGGTAGAGTTGGGGCAGGTTGTCTTCTTGCCCAACCGGGAGAGGCTGTTCGAGATAGGTGACACCGCGATCGCACAACCAGTGGCTCATGGCGATCGCTTCCTCCAAGGTCCACCCTCCATTGGCATCCACACTCACCTTCGCTCCGGGAGGAACTTTTTCGAGCACCGCCGTAAACATGGCCTGATCCGCATTCACTCCCGCAGGACTTCCCAGCTTGATTTTGATGGCACGAGCATCCACGACCGCCAGCCAATCGACGAGGCGTTGCTGAGCGGCAGCCGGCGTGTTGATGCCGATGGTGACGGAGGTGGGGACGATGCGATCGCGATCCAATCCCCACAACTTCCATAGAGGCAATCCGGCTTTTTTGCCTAACCAGTCGTGCAGAGCTAGATCCAGGGCGTTACGGGCAGCAGAGGGCAGTCTGTGTTGTTGCATCAAGGCTTCGAGGGCCTGGCGTTCGTAGGGGCTGTAGCCTGCTAAATGGGGGGTGAAGGTCTGGAAGGACTGGGCGATCGCTTCTGTGGTCTGCGGTTCTCCCCTGACGGAAAAGGGGGAGGCTTCTCCCCATCCCTCAATACCATCGTGCTCCAGAATGAGCCACAGGTTAGTCGTTTCGGACGTAGTACCCCGGCTGATGGTGAGGGGCACGTGCTTGTGTACGGTAAAGGGTTCGACGCGAATATGCATGAAGCAGCATGGGGAAAATCATTGCTTCTATTCTTACGTTCATTGGGCTTGTGGCAAGGGGAGAGCTTCGCCGCACAACAATTTACGCAGAAAGTCTAAAAGAGAGGTGGGGCAAAGCCCTACCTCTCTTTGGTACAAGCTATCTAGTGATAGCTATAGATCACTTTGAAGTGAGATTACTTTGAGGAACCAGACTTTTCTTCAGCTAAAGACTCGCTGGCGCTGCTGAGCTGACGGCCAACCTTTTGCAGAACACCTTTGAAACCGCGAGGGGCTTCAGATGCAATCTGGGCGGTTTGTTCGCCAACATGAGCCAGGGCTTTGGCAATGGTTTCAGGCTTGGAATTGCCACGGCTGAGAGCTTGCTTCAGGCTCTTCAAGCTATTTGCAACTTCCTTGTACTGTTCTCCCTCAGCTTTGTTGAGCATATTGTACCAGAAGTCGATCGCCCCAACAGCCTGCTCGGGATCCAGAGTTGTGAGTTCGTCTCCTTCGCTCTTCTCAACAATGGTGTCGAGTTGCTCGTGCATTTCCCGATCTTCGGCCTTGGCGATAGAGGTGCCAGCGCTGCGAAGCTGCTTGCTCAAGCGTTGAACCGTTTGCTTTGAGCCTTTTTCGGCTTCTCCAGAAAATTCAGCGGTGCGTTCACCGATTTGAATCAACACTTCACTGATTTCATGGCCGGTGGATTTGTCACTCTTCAGCAACTTCTGCAATTCTTTCAATTCAGCAGCTAATTCTTTGCCGCCATTAATTTTTGATTTGCTCAAAAGGGACTGCCATTGATCAATTAATGCCAGGGCATCTTCGATGGCAATACTGTTGAGATCGCTCTGCAAAGATTCAACCAGTTGATCTAGATTTTGATTTACATCAGTGTCAACTTGATTGGTGTCTTTTTGGTTTTCTGCTTCTTTTTTTGCAGCCATGTGAGAACTCCATGAAGAAATGTAAATATAGGCTTAGCCTATAGAATTCATTTGCTTTTGCCCCTCTGTCAAAGGTGACGTTCTCACATTTCTGACATTCTGCTTATAGATTGGTGACTTGACTAGAACAAACATTTTGAAATAGCCAAAAAACGATATCTTGCTATTCCATTCCGATGACGAAATCTCGTTTTTTGGCTGATTTTAAGTGTGGATATAGCAATACGCATTTAGAATCAGGACGATTATTGTTGGAGAGCCGTGCGCTGTACGGCTCTCCAACAATAATGTGTCTTAACTCGATCGCCTAAGTATAAATTTCATCTTCTCTATTTCATTAGTTCGGACAGTTTTTCTGAAACCCTTGATTTTGCGTGCGCGAAGCGCACGCAAAATCAAGGGTTTCAGAAAAACTGTCCAGAGTATTGCTACTTCTGAGTAAAGGCCCAAACCCCATCCCAATTTTTTGGGATGCCGCGTTCCTGTAGCAGGGCAACCCGTTCCAGATAGAGGATGGCGGTGCGATCGTGCGGATTTACAAAGAGCACTTTCTCTAGCCATTCGCGCGCGGCGGTGGGGTGGCCCAGACGGTAGTATTCCAGGGCGTTTTCGAAGTCGGAGAGAGTTTTTTCTTTGAGCTGACGGATGGGCTCGGGTTCAGCGTCGAAGACTTCATAGATGGCGATCGCCTCCGTTCGGCCCATCACAATGGCGCGATCGAGAAAGCGGGTTCGGTAGTTTTCGGGGTGCTTCAATGCCTTCAGCACATTCTCCGAGATGATCAGGGAAACACCATAAAACTTGGTTAACCCCTCCAACCGAGAGGTGAGATTGACAATATCAGAGAGGGTATCGGCCTGCATCCGGTTGTGTTCGCCCACAATGCCCACCATCACGTGGCCCATATGAATGCCCATGCCGATCGCGATGGGTCTGCTCCCATTGGCTTCAAGTTCCTGGTTAAATGCCTCTAAATAGCGGAGTTTGGTAATGCCTGCACTAACCGCATCATCGGCGGCATCGGGAAACACAGCCATCATTCCGTCGCCCAGGAATTTGACGATCACCCCATTGTGATCACGGATCGCAGGCGATACCCGCTGCAGATAAGCGTTGATGAAGTTGAAGGTAGCCTGCGGGCTCATCTTTTCAGAGAAGGTGGTGAATGACCGAATATCCGAAAACATGATGGCCATTTCTTTGCTGACGTGATCGCCTAATTCCACATCCGTCACCGCATCTTTGGCGAGGAATCGGAGGTATTCGGATGGGAAGAAGCGAGAGAAGGAGTTCCGCTGAACTTCGAGCGTGTTGAAAGAGGTTTTGAGTTGCTGGGTCATCAGGTTGATGGACTCAGCCAGTTGGCCCAATTCGTCGGTGCGATCCAGATCTACCTTGCGCTCCCAGTTGCCGGTAGCAATGTCTTTGACGGCAGCATTCAGCCGCAGAATGGGAGAGGTTACCCAACGGGTGAGGGCAACGCCGGTGAGGAGGGCGATCGCCAATGTCACCAGACACAAGGCAAACGTAGTGCGGGTGTTGACATCAATCTCTGCCATAAAATCTGACTCGGGCACCACCACTACGATGAGCCAATCCAACCCAAACCCATCTTTAAAGGGCAGTACTTCTAAATATTGTTTTTTGCCGTTGAGCTTGAATTCGAGTTGTTGAGCCTGACCAATGGAGTCGAACCCATTAAACTGCTCGAGTAGATAGCGGGCCGAATTCTTAACCAGAGGATTGCTACTGTCGACAGCTTTCAAAAACTTGGCGTCTTCTTTTTCCCCAATCATCAGGGGTTCGCTAGTTGAACTGGAGATCAGATGTCCCTGCCGATCCAGCACAAAGGCTTCACCAGATTTGCCAATTTCCAGGTTGCTGAGGAAGAGGCGAAACTCCTCGGGTAGAACCACATCAGTGCCACAGACCCCGAGAAGTTCGCGACCTGTGCGATCGTACACGGGAAGACTGGCGGTGACGTTGGGCAGCCCTGTCGTAAAAGCGATGTAAACATCCGTCCAGATGGCCCGTTCTGTGGAAAGGGCAGCAGTGAACCAGGGGCGCGTGCGAGCATCGTAGGGCTTTTGAGCTTTGTAGAGCCAATGCATTCGACTACCCCGAGCATTCAAGCTGTAATAGTCACGAATGAATTGATTGGAGCGATTGCCATAAGAGAGTTGTAACTCGCCTGTTTTGGGATCGCGGAGTACGCCAAAAAACTCCCCATTTTGGGCGCTGCCACAGTACACAAAGGCGATCGTGGGATATATCTTCATCTGTTGGAACATGGCGTTTTCGCCTTTGGTTGCTCCAACAACATCCAGCTCTCGATAGGTGTAAGCACTGGCATTGAGGCGGTTAATGGCATGGGGGGCACTAAAGTAGCCCTCTAGCTCCCGTTTGATCCGAGCGGATAGCTCACTACGCAATTGAGAGGCGAGATTTTGAACTGCTTTTTGGCCATTGTGGAAGGAAAGATAGCCAACCAACCCTACGGAACCGATGAGCTGTAACAAAACTGGAACCGTGAAGATGATGCGTAGGGGCTGATCTTTGGTGGATTGACGCAACAGTCTCTTAACAGGCGGAGTTGTCATGGGGGGCACTCACGTCCTAAACAAAACGCAATTTATAACAACTTGAGGCTGTGAAATTTGAATGAGAATAAACAGCCTACTAACACAGAGGGCTTAACATTAATTCTTTCTAATGAGAGAAATAAATGCCCGGATATTTATTAAGGACTGTATGCTGAAATCGCCAAATGACATCAAGTATTGAGACTTCAAGGGAGATTGCGAGACACTGTAAGTGGACTCGTTGGTTATTGTAAGGGTTCAGAAGTTGATAGAGAAATTCCCGAGATGTTGTAGATGTAATCCCATTGCTTTTATCTTTATTGTCGAGCCATTTTCCTCAAAAATCATGACGTTAATATAGTCTTCTTGTTAACGCAGGGTTGTTGATAACACTTTTATGATCTGCCGGTATAAAATTATTATAGCGATGTGCAAGTGCGTTAAGTACAACAACGGTGGTGTGGGGCACTTCGTGCCCCACACCACCGTACTTAATCAACGTGCACAGCGCTATATATGGCTATCCTTGTCTGGATAAGATTGGGTCATGTTTCAAACGTGTGGATGGGGTGACTAAGACTTGCACGCCAAAAGGGCGTTTTCAAGTGCCACACAGTGCGCGGCACTTGAAAACGCCCTTAAACTGAACTCCGCTTACCTACGGGGCGGAGTTTGGATGACTTGTTCAAAGTTGAGGAAGAGGATGGGTGAAGCAGGTGATATTGGAAATAGGACAGGTGGGATCGGTCAAAGGATTATAGGAGAGATCAAGCCAGGTAAGGCGAGAGAGCGATCGCAACCGCCGCGCATTCCTAATCTGATTACGGGCCAAATCCAAACGCTGCAATTCGGAGAGTTGAGCCAGAGGGCGAACGCGCACAATTCTGTTAACGGCTAAGTTCAAGTCCATCAGCTGAGGCAATTTAGCTAATGGCTCAATATCAATAATCTGATTATCGTAAAGGTCGAGGTGAGTCAATTGAGTCAAGCCTGACAATGGTTCCAGGTCGATGATTTCGTTGCTTGATAGATTGAGGTGAGTGAGCTGGCTCAGGTTTGCCAGAGGACGAATGTCATCAAGCAGGTTGTTATCAATGGATAACCCTTTTAGATAGGTGAGATTTGCCAGGGGAGACACATCTGTAATCTGGTTGCTGCCAAGGGTGAGAGACTCCAGGTAGGGTAGGGAAGCGAGAGGACTGATATCGTGTAGATCATTGCCGCCAAGCTTGAGCACTTTCAGTTGAGGCAGAGAAGCAATGGGCTTAATGTCTTGAAGTTTGTTTTCGTGGATATAGAGATCGGTCAGATTCTGAAGGGGTTGTAGTGGGGCCAGATTTATGACCTCGTTAAAAGCCACATTCAACGTGGTTAAGTTGACCAGACCCGACAGTGGGGATAGGTCGTCGATTTGATTGCTGAATAGGTGAAGGCTTTCTAATTGGGTCAACGTCGCCAGGGGAGCAATGTCGGTTAGCTGATTTTGCGATAAGTCCAGATGCCGCAGATGGGGGAGCTGGGTCAGGGGAGACAAATCGGTAATCTGGTTGTCGGCCACATTTAGGCTTTCTACCTGGGTGAGTACCGCTAGTGGTTCAATGCTGCGCAGTTGTAGAGAGGGCAGGTTCAGGGTGGTTTCGGTGCCCAAGGTTTCGGCGGCGATCGCACAATCCCCTGACTCAAACCGCCCTAACATTCGCTCGATGGTGTACTGAGCATCGGAAGAGAGGCGATCGCGCCCCTCACACAACTCACGGAATGCTGTAACGGGGTCCTCAGAGGATTCCTGGGCGATCGCCGGGGCAACGGTTAGAAGTGTCAGAGCGATCGTTGACCCGATAAACCATCGATTCATGTCAGGGTATCCTCAAAACGGTTGGGGGTAGGGAGGGTGGGTGGACTAGAACTGGCAGGTTCCATTGGACAAGGGACAGGTGCGATTGCGAATGAGGTTGCCCGTAACCTCCAACGATTGCAGTTGGGTGAGCGATCGCTATTCTTATTTAGGTAAAGAAGGATACTAAAGCCTGCTTTGACTTTCCGGTGAAACCTGTTGAATTGTATTAAGATCTCTAATTTTTACTCTTGCAAAATAATAACCTTGCATAAGGACTCTCTATGAGAAGAGTTACAAAAAATTCTGAATTCAGTGGATCAGTGGCAAGTAAGTGTCATTTACTTAGCAATAAGGTGTCAGCATAATCACGGATAAATCAGCGATGTCCCATCTCAAATCTCTAAAAGTTCGCACACACACCCATCACCATTCTCGTTAAAACGTAGGACTTGAAAAGCCCTTTTGAAAGCCGTGCTACGCAGTTTTGAACGAAAAAGTGGTAGTTGGCGATTCCGAAGGGATCGCTAACTTTCAAGGCTATGAAGACAAAGAGAATGGGGAGCGTAACGCGCAGTAACCCTTTATATGAGGCTGTTAAAGAAGAGATATTAAGTTGGGATGAACTCTTAAAGGTCCTAACTCAGAAAATTCTCAGATGTCGGTATTTTTAAAGTCACCCATCTTGATGCCCACAAGCTTGGTGTCAAAAATTACTGCATTCATTCTCCTACTGCTATGTCAAGCACAACTCATCAAGTGCCCAGTATGACGGTCAATACGGGTGTTCCCGTAGCCCAAAATACATGGGTAACCGTTACCAGCGCGATGCTGCAAATTAGTGACACCGACACGCCTGCGGATCAGCTGATTTATACCATTACCCATTTGCCTGTGAATGGTCTACTGCAACTGAATGGGCAACAGCTTAGCGTTAATAGCAGTTTTACCCAGGATGACATTAATCAAGGTCGGCTGATCTATTTTCGAGGAAGCAGCGCTGAGAGCGATAGCCTTGGTTTTGCCTTTACCGATGGCGCTCAGGAGATGATGTACCTGGGCCAAACATTAGAAGGCTCTAGCACCTCCTTTTCAGCGACTGGACGATACGTAACTTTTGCATCCAGCGATAGTAGTTTGGTGAGTGGCGACACGAACCAGTCTGAAGACATTTTTGTTTATGACCGCTACACGAAAACTTACAGCCGCGTTTCACTGGGCTTAAATGGATCGCAAAGCAATAGTAATTCCGGTAGCCCTTCTATTTCAGCGGATGGACGATATGTAGCTTTCTGGTCGTTATCTAGCAACTTGGTGGAGGGAGATACAAACGGAATCGAGGATGCTTTCCTGTACGATCGCCAAACAGGTGAAACGATCCGTATCTCATTAGATGCCAATGGTAATCAGCTTTCTGACTATACCTTTGGTACCATTATCTCGGCGGATGGGCGCTATATTGCATTCTCTTCTTTTGCGAACAATCTTGCGCCTGGGGAGGATATTAACCGGAATTTCGATGTTTTTGTCTATGATCGTTTGACGCAGCAAAATACCCGTATTTCCGTTCCCTTTAATGGAATTGCTGAACCATCAACCTATTCACGTTGGCCGCGCCTCTCGGATGATGGCCGCTATATTTCATACTTTTCGACAGCGACGAACATCGTTCCAAACGATACCAATAATCAAGGAGACATCTTCGTTCTCGATCGCCAAACTGGAGAAACAACCCGAGTTTCTGTTGCCTCTAATGGCACCCAAAATACGGGCCAAGTGAGCCCAGCAGAAATGTCTGGTGATGGACGTTATGTTGTGTTTAGTTCCTCCGATGGAACATTGGTGAGTGGAGATACCAATGGTGCGATCGATATCTTCCTGCACGACCGGGTTATTGGCGAGACCAGCCGGATTTCAATGGGGACACAAGGAGAACAGGCCAACGGTAACTCTCGCCTGCCTTCCATTTCCAAAGATGGGCGTTATATCACCTTTGTCTCTAATGCAACCAATTTGGTGGCAGGTTCCTCCACCTCCTTGGGCAATGTCTACACCTACGATCGCCAAACCGGAAAAACAACGGTTATTGAAGGCAGTTACATTGCTAATCCTGCCGGTTCTCCACTGAACTGGGCTAATCCGGCTCCCTTTCTACAGCCTGAGTTGTTTGATTCCGAAATCTCTGCTGATGGTCGTGCTGTTGTTTTTTATTCCAGTTATGCCAATGTGCTGGGAGACGGCGCGGACAAACCACCCGGAATTTACCTTTACTCCCCGAGATTCTTCAATGGCAGAACGGTGTTGGGAGGAGACTTTACCAACACCGCACCAATTCTACGGCAGGGAATTGTGGATGCATGGGCTGCGGGAGACAACTTTTTCCAGTACACGATTCCGGTCAATACCTTTACGGATTCGGATGCGGGCGACGCTCTGAGCTATCGTGCCTCTCTTGCAGATGGTAGTACGCTTCCCACGTGGTTGCAATTCAACGCTCAAACCCTGACCTTTAGCGGAACTCCGACGAGTGCCGATGCAGGCTTTCTCAATCTGCAAGTAACGGCAACGGATACAGCGGGTGCTACGGCTACTGACTCCTTTGTATTAGAGATTTTGAGCTCTAATGCACCGCCTATCGTGGTAGCCCCCAACAAACGGCAAACGGTCATTGAAGATGAGTTTTTCTCCATGACCATTGCGGATATTTTTAGAGATGATGATGCCAACGATGTTTTGGTTTACAGAGCAGTTCTAGAGAGAGGTGCTCCACTTCCTCAGTCGCTCACTTTCGACCCCACAACAGGCCAAATCAGCGGTACGTTTTCCAATGCCTATGTCGGTTTTCGAAATGTGTTCGTCTCAGCCACCGATCGCTTCGGCAGAACCACTAGCACCTCGCTCCTATTAACGGTTACTAACAGCAACGACGCTCCAACATTGACCCAGGCGATCGCCGATCAGTCGGCCACCCTAGGGCTGCCATTCTTTTTCGCCCTGTCTAACACTACCTTTCAGGATATAGATGCTGGTGATATTCTCACGTACAGCGCCACCCTGGAAGACGGCAGCCCTCTTCCCTCCTGGTTAACGTTTAACCCAATAACGCGAAGTTTCATCGGTACACCCACCAGCGGCGATACTGGCAATCTTCAACTAAAAGTGACAGTGAGCGATCGCGCAGGAGCCTCAATCAGCGATGTCTTTGGCCTGTCAATAACAAGCAATACGCCTCCAACCCTAGACCTTGCCATCGCGGACCAATCCGCGACTGAAGATGCGCCGTTTTCATTCACGATTCCCATTGGCACATTTCAAGATGTCAATATAAACGATGTTTTGACTTACAGTGCAACCCTGGAAAATGGTCAACCCCTGCCCTTATGGCTGAGCTTTGATGCTTCAACGCTGACTTTTAGTGGTACCCCAACAAATACCGATGTGGGCACCATTAATGTGCAAGTACGAGCCACCGATCGGGCAGGAGCCTTTGTCAGCGATGTGTTTGCCTTGGCGATCGCTAACACGAACGATGCCCCTGTTGCCCATAGAGATCAGATTGTTTTTGCACAGAACCGTAATCTGCCCATCTACAAATCCAGGCTTTTGCAGAATGATTACGATATGGATCCGGGCGATCGTATTACCCTTTCATCTGTGGCAAAGCCTCGCAATGGTGCCTTGATGAAGGGCAGCAACGATGCTCATTACATCTATGTACCCTATAGCTCTGGGGCGGATCAATTTGCTTACACCATTCGGGATCAGTACGGTGCGACGGCAACATCTGTCGTGGATCTGGTTGTCAGGGTTTTACCGGCATCCCTTGCTGGAACAGCCCGAGCCGATCGCCTCGTCGGGAATGGTCAAGAAAATGGAATTCAAGGTCTTGGCGGTGATGATGCGTTGTTGGGTGCGGGTAACCCTGATGCTTTGTATGGTGGGTCAGGGAATGACTCATTGGATGGGGGAAGTGGCAACGATATTCTGGTTGGAGGGCAAGGGCAAGATAACCTTGTAGGCGGCACTGGAGCCGATAATTTGGTGGGGGGTGCAGGTCGCGATCGCCTAACAGGTGGTACTGAGCAAGATCTTTTTCACCTGGCCGCTCCCAACACTGGATCGAGCGATCTGATCACCGACTTCCATACTGGAGAAGACCGATTGCTGGTTTCCCGAACAGATTTCCGCTTCAACCATGCCCTGGGCAGCCTTGCTCGTGGATATTTTGCGGTTGGGACCCGAGCAATGCGGAGTGGCGATCGCTTCATCTACAACCCCGGAAATGGAAGACTGTTCTTTGATGCAGATGGAACGGGTCGCATGGCTCAGATTGAGATTGCACAGTTGCTCAACCGACCAACCCTCACGGCATCCAGCTTAGCTGTCATGGCTTGATAGATTCGCCCTCCGATAGCAAACTTAGGAGGTTTCTGCATAAGAATTTACCCAGAATGTTGGTGCTTTGCCCGCTTCGCGGGCAAAGCACCAACATTCTGGGGGTAATTCCATTACTGGAAATCTCCTTAGAACCCTTATTTTGTTGCGACAAAACAACGACGAAATAAGGGTGCTTGGTTTTACTGTGCCAAGGTGTCGTATAGCCTTACACAATTGAGTTAGGGGCGGGCACCGTGTAATTACGGTTAAACGAGCGGCTTCTTAAGCTGGGATGAATTCTTGAAAACTACGGCTTTAGAAATTTTTAGATCTCGGTAATTTAAAGTTACCTATCTTGGTGCCTACCTGGGTTGGTGTTAGAAACTACCGCATTTATTCTCCTACTGCTATGTCCAGCACAACCAACCAAGCGCCTGAGTTAACCGTAAATACAGGTATTTCAGCAGCTCAAAACGAATGGGTCACTGTTACCAGTGCGATGCTGCAAGTCAGCGATGCAGATACCTCTCCAGAACAACTGGTTTACACGATTACCCATTTACCTACCGGTGGTTTACTACAACTGAATGGGCAGTTGCTGAGTGTTGATAGCAGTTTTACCCAGGATGATATCAATCAAGGTCGGCTGACCTATTTTCGCGGTAACAGTGCTGAGAGTGAAAGCTTAGGTTTTGTTTTCACCGACGGCACTCAAGAGATGCTGTACCTGGGCCATGTATCAAATGGTTCCAGCACTTCCTTTTCTGCGACTGGGCGGTATGTGGCCTTTGAAGCCGATGACAGCAGTTTGGTTCGTGGTGATACGAATCAGTCTCAGGATGTCTTTGTTTATGACCTCTATACAAAAACCTACAGCCGAGTTTCGCTGAGTTCTAGTGGAATTGAAGGCGATCGTATGTCTGGCAGCCCTTCTATTTCAGCGGATGGACGTTACGTAGCCTTCTGGTCGTATGCCAGCAATCTGGTAGAAGGTGATACAAACGGGTTAGAGGATGCGTTTCTACACGATCGCCAAACGGGTGAAACCATCCGCATTTCATTAGATGCCAATGGCAACCAGCTGTCTGATGCGACAATCGGCACTATTATCTCAGCCGACGGGCGTTATGTAGCCGTTTCATCTCGCGCGAGTAACCTTGCACCGGGAGAGGATGTCAATCGACATTTTGATGTTTTTGTTTACGATCGCCTCACTCAGCAAAATACCCGTGTTTCTGTTCCCTTTAATGGAATTGCCGATCCATCATTCTTGCACTTTTCACGCTGGCCGCGTATGTCAAATGATGGCCGTTACATTTCATTCTTTTCCACTGCAACGAACATTGTTTCTAATGACACCAATAATCTGCAAGATATCTTTGTTCGTGATCACCAAACTGGAGAAACAACCCGAGTTTCTGTTGCTTCCGATGGAACCCAAAACACAGGTCAAGTAAGCCCGGCAGAGATATCAGGTGATGGGCGCTATGTCGTGTTTAGCTCATCGGATGGAACATTGGTCAGTGGAGATACCAATGGTGCAATTGATATCTTTCTGCACGACCGAGTTACTGGGGAAACGAGCCGAATTTCTATGGGAGGGCAAGGGGAGCAGGCAAACGGTAACTCTCGCCTCCCTTCTATTTCCAAGGATGGGCGTTATGTAAGCTTTGTCTCCAACGCAACCAATTTGGTAGTAGGCTCCTCTACCTCCCTGGGCAACGTCTATATCTACGATCGCCAAACTGGAGAAACAAGGGTCATTGAGGGAAGCTTCATTGAAAACCCGGCTCGTCCCACTCTGGGTTGGTCTAATCCGGCTCCCTTCTTGGATACAGATTTATTTGATTCTGAAGTCTCGATTGATGGACGTGCAGTTGTTTTTTATTCCAGTTATGCCAATGTGCTGAGGGACGGTACGAACAAGCCTTCAGGAGTTTATCTTTACTCCCCACGATTCTTGAATGGCAGAACGGTATTGGGAGGAGAATTCACCAACACCGCACCAACTCTGAGGCAAGAAATTGCCGATACATGGGCTGTGAGAGGTAGTTTTTTCCAATATACGATTCCTGCCAATGCGTTTACGGATCCCGATGGAGGTGATTTTCTCAGCTATCGAGCGTCTCTTGCCGATGGTAGGGCGCTTCCTACATGGCTTCAATTCAACGCTCAAACCCTCACATTTAGTGGAACTTCAGCGAGTGCCGATGTAGGTTTTATTAATCTTCAAATCACGGCAACAGACACGGCAGGTGCGATCGCAACCGACACCTTTGCATTAGAAATTGCGAGCTCTAATGCCCCGCCTGCCGTGGTGACCCCTTTCAAACAGCAAACGGTCATTGAAGACGAGTTTTTCTCCATGACCATTGCGGATATTTTTAGGGATAACGATGCCAACGACTTTCTGGTTTACGAAGCGCGTCTCCAGCCTACTTTTCCGCTTGCCAACTCACTCACGTTCGACCCCAAAACCGGGCAGATCAGCGGTACGCTTTCCAATACTTATGTGGGTTCTCGATATGTGTCTGTGTCAGCAACGGATCGCTTCGGTAGAAGCGCTAGCACCTGGATTATATTAGCAGTCACCAACGTCAACGATGCCCCAACTTTAGTCAATGCGATCGCCGATCAGTCCACTACAACAGAAATCCCCTTTCTGTTCACCGTACCCAGCACTACGTTCCAGGATATCGATCCGGGTGATGCTCTTGTCTATAACGCAACCCTGGAAGATGGGAGTTCTCTTCCTAGCTGGCTTCTGTTCAATTCCACAACACGGAGTTTTACAGGTACACCCGCCAGTGCGCATGTTGGTGTCTTGCAATTAAAGGTGACAGCGAGCGATCGCTCTGGCATTTCCATCAGCGATGTCTTTAACCTGACCATTACGAGCAATACGGCTCCAACCCTGGATAACGCGATTGCCGATCAATCTGCCGCTGAAGATACTCAATTCTCGTTCACAATTCCCAATGGCACGTTTGGAAATACCGATGTAGGAGATGTGCTTACCTACAGTACAACATTAGAAGATGGCAGTCCCCTTCCAACATGGCTCAATTTCAATGCCACAACCCTGACCTTTAGTGGAACTCCAACAGATGCTCATCTAGGCACGATTAACGTGCGAGTAAGGGCAACTGACCGAACGGGAGCTTCTGTTAGTGATGTGTTTGCGGTGGCGATCGCCAATACGAATGATGCTCCAGCGCTGGCTGCTCCTATTGCGGATCAATCAACCCTGAGCAATACGTCGTTCAACTTTAGAATTGCCAGCAACACATTCCAGGACGTTGACCTGGGAGACACCCTCACCTATAGCGCCACTCAAGAAGACGGAACCTCTCTCCCCGACTGGCTTCGCTTTGATGCTTCAACACAGTCTTTTACGGGTACTCCAACCATTACCGATGTTGGCACTATTAACCTGCGGGTAACCGCAACCGATTTAGCTGGAGCGTCTAGCAGCGATGTATTCACGCTGACCATTCTGCCCCACAACGATGCTCCAACATTAGCCAATCCCCTGCTTGATCAAGTGGCGAGAGAAGATCAAACCTTTGTTTTTGAAATTCCCAGAAACGCATTTCAAGATGCCAATACCAATGACCTTCTGACTTATCGTGCAACTCTAGAAGATGGTCAATCCCTTCCTCCATGGCTTAGCTTTGACGCTTCGACGTTGACCTTTAGCGGCACTCCGACGAATGCTCATGTGGGTACGATCAGTGTCAGAGTGACAGCAACGGATCAGGCTGGTGCCTCGATCAGTGATAGCTTCAATTTAGTAGTTGGAAATACGAATGATGCTCCAGCGCTGGCTGCTCCTATTGCGGATCAATCAACCCTGAGCAATACGTCGTTCAACTTTAGAATTGCTAGCAACACATTCCAGGACGTTGACCTGGGAGACACCCTCACCCATAGCGCCACTCAAGAAGACGGAACCCCTCTTCCTGGCTGGCTTCGCTTTGATTCTTCAACACAGTCTTTTACGGGTATCCCAACCATTACTGATGCTGGCACTATCAACCTGCGGGTAACGGCGACCGATTTAGCCGGAGCGTCGAGCAGTGATGTATTTACGTTGACCATCCTGCCCCACAATGATGCTCCAATATTAGCCTATCTTCTACTTGATCAAGTTGCGGGAGAAGATCAAGCCTTTGTTTTTGAAATGCCCAGAGATATATTTTGGGATGGCAATATAAACGATCTCCTGACTTATCATGCAACTTTAGAAAATGGTCAGCCCCTTCCTTCGTGGCTTAGCTTTGATGCTTCGACATTGATCTTTAGCGGCACTCCGACAAATGATCATGTGGGTACGATTAGCATCCAAGTGACAGCGACGGACCAAGCTGGTGCCTCGATCAGTGATAGCTTCAATTTAGTAGTTGGAAATACCAATGATGCTCCAACACTGGCTGCTCCTATTGCAGATCAATCAACCCTGAGCAATGCGTCGTTCAACTTTAGAATTGCCAGCAACACATTTCGAGACTTTGACCCGGGAGACACCCTCACTTATAGCGCTACTCGAGAAGACAGAACCTCTCTCCCCGGCTGGCTTCGCTTTGATGCTTCAACACAGTCTTTTACGGGTACCCCAACCATTACTGATGCTGGCACCATCAATTTGCGGGTAACTGCAACTGATTTAACTGGAGAGTCTAGCAGTGATGTATTTACGTTGACCATCCTGCCCCACAATGATGCTCCAATATTATCCCATCCCCTGCTTGATCAAGCGGCCCGAGAAGATCAAGCTTTTGTTTTTGAAATGCCCAGAGACGCATTTCGAGATGCCAATACCAACGACCTTCTGACTTATCGTGCAACTCTAGAAGATGGTCAATCCCTTCCTTCATGGCTTAGCTTTGATGCTTCGACATTGACCTTTAGCGGCACTCCGACGAATGCTCATGTGGGTACGATCAGTGTCAGAGTGACAGCAACGGATCAGGCTGGTGCCTCGATCAGTGATAGCTTCAATTTAGTAGTTGGGAGTACAAACGATGCTCCAACGTTGACTGCTCCTATTGCGGATCAATCAACCCTGAGCAATACGTCGTTCAACTTTAGAATTGCCAGCAACACATTCCAGGACGTTGACCTGGGAGACACCCTCACCTATAGCGCTACTCGAGAAGACGGAACCTCTCTCCCCGACTGGCTTCGCTTTGATGCTTCAACACAGTCTTTTACGGGTACTCCAACCATCACCGATGCTGGCACTATTAACCTGCGGGTAACCGCAACCGATTTAGCTGGAGCGTCTAGCAGCGATGTATTTACGTTGACCGTCTTGCCCCACAACGATGCTCCAACATTAGCTAATCTCCTACTTGATCAAGTGGCGAGAGAAGATCAAGCTTTTGTTTTTGAAATGCCCACAGACGCATTTCAAGATGCCAATGATCTTCTGACTTATCGTGCAACTCTAGAAGATGGTCAGCCACTTCCTTCGTGGCTGAGCTTTGATGCTGCGACATTAACCTTTAGCGGCACTCCGACAAATGATCATGTGGGTACGATTAGCATCCAAGTGACAGCGACGGATCGGGCTGGTGCCTCGATCAGTGATAGCTTCAATTTAGTAGTTGGAAATACCAATGATGCTCCAACACTGGCTGCTCCTACTGCGGATCAATCAATCCTGAGCAATGCGTCGTTCAACTTTAGAATTGCCAGCAATACATTTCAAGACTTTGACCCGGGAGACACCCTCACTTATAGCGCTACTCGAGAAGACGGAACCTCTCTCCCCGGCTGGCTTCGCTTTGATCCTTCAACACAGTCTTTTACGGGTACCCCAACCATTACTGATGCTGGCACCATCAATTTGCGGGTAACCGCAACTGATTTAACTGGAGCGTCTAGCAGTGATGTATTTACGTTGACCATCCTGCCCCACAATGATGCTCCAACATTAGCTAATCCCCTACTTGATCAAGTTGCGAGAGAAGATCAAGCTTTTGTTTTTGAAATGCCCAGAGACGCATTTCAAGATGCCAATACCAACGACCTTCTGACTTATCGTGCAACTCTAGAAGATGGTCAATCCCTTCCTTCATGGCTTAGCTTTGATGCTTCGACATTGACCTTTAGCGGCACTCCGACGAATGCCCATGTAAGCACAATTAGAGTTCAAGTAACAGCGACGGATCAGGCTGGTGCTTCGATCAGTGACAGTTTCGATTTAGCGGTTGGGAATACAAACGATGCTCCGATCGCCCACCAGGACAACATTAGATTTGAACAGAACCGGAACTTGCCAATCGAAAAATCTGTATTTCTGAGAAATGATCACGATGTTGATCCTGGCGATCGCTTAACCATTACAGATGTGACGAGACCGAGTAAAGGAGCCTTAATGGTAATGGGTGACAATGCTTATTACGTTTATGTGCCCTATAGCACCGGCCTTGATCAGTTTACCTACACGATTACAGACAGCGATGGAGCAAGAGCAACGGCTACTATGAGGCTCACTGTTGCGGCTTTAGCTTCGTCTATTAGCGGTACGGCCCGAGCTGAGCGGCTCAACGGGGACCACGAGGAAAATGCGATTCAAGGCTTAGGTGATAATGACGCTTTATTTGGTTGGAGTGCCAATGATGCTTTATATGGAGGGGCAGGACATGACTCATTAGATGGGGGGAGTGGCAACGATATTTTGATTGGAGGGCAAGGGCAAGATCGGCTTCGGGGCGGCACTGGAGCCGATAACTTAGTGGGGGGTGCCGGTCGCGATCGCCTGGCAGGAGGCAGCGATCAGGACTCTTTCCACATAGACGTTCCCTTAGGAGGAGCCAGCGATTTTATTACTGATTTCCACCCCGGAGAAGATCGTTTGCTCATTTCTCGAACAGATTTCCACCTCAATCACCCTCTTGGCAGTCTTGCCCGTGAATACTTTGCGGTGGGTACTCGAGCGCTGCGGGCTAGCGATCGCTTCATCTACAATCCTGGCAATGGAGGACTGTTTTTTGATGCTGATGGGACAGGTAGCGTTGCTCAGGTGGAGATCGTGCGGTTGCTAAATCGACCAACTCTGAACGCATCAAGCATACTTGTCATGGCCTGATAAATTTATTGTCTGACAGCAAAGCCAAACCCTCTACTGAGCGAAGACTGAGTAGGGGGCTTGGTTTTTACTACAAAGTATTGATGGATCCAGGTTAGGAGCTAGGTATTTCTTGCATTTACCATTCCTCCTGAGTGGGCGTTGCACAGTAGAGAATGATTTAAGTAAATACTGGAATCCGATGATGCTTGAGATAGTAAATGAGTAACTGGACTGAGAGGGTTAACATCTCGACCGACTTGGAGTAACA
>NZ_JAMPLB010000064.1:0-36122 GCF_039962325.1 Leptolyngbya sp. PL-A3 | reverse complement strand
AAAAAGAAAGTTCCAAAACCCGAACGGCAAAAAGACAAACCTCATGTCTCCACTGCTCGATTGCTGAGTGAATCGAAATCTAAAAAAGATAAAAAAGCACCTTGAAAGGGCTGGTACGAGAGATGAATGTGGGGCAATGCCCCACATTCATCTCTCGTACCTCATCCGATCGGAGAATGCCAGCAATTCTCAGTATGGGCCTCAAAGCCAGGAGTTCACGCCCTACGGGCGTGAACTCCTGGCTTTGAGGCCCGAAAACTGCGCGCCTTTGGCGCGCAGTTTTCGGGCCTGATTTCAAAATGAGAATTGCTGGGAGAATGCTAAGGCCAACGGCTCCAGAGGGTTAAATGCTAATGATAAGCATTTAACTTTACTTGTTATCAATCAGAAAATTTACCCCGTGTTGGGGTTGCGGGGCAGAATGGGTTCGGGTAGGGTAACTCCCGGCCAAGTTTCCAGAACCATAGACGTCTTCGGCAGTGGCAAGGGCGCGCACCGTCGGGTAGGGACGTCCAGCAAACACACTCATGTCGAGACGTGGAGCTAAGTTATAGCTTTGGCGAGCCGTGGGCTGGATAGGCATCGCCGCATTTCTGGCAGTGGTTGTAATACCCAGTACATCGAGTTCTGAAGAAGCCAGGGCAAGGAGGAGGGCGATCGCACCATCCACACCTGGATTGCAGTCGATCATAATGGGAAAGAAGGCCATGATAGGAAACCTGTAGAGGACGGCAAAACACCCCCTTGTCGTGGGGGAATGGCCCTGATTTTGCGATCTGCTGCCGATGTTTGGGAGCCCCCAGCATCTGTGTTCACCTTAGTAATTCGGATTCCTGTATGACTGCAACGATTCCATCTACTGAAAATCCGCTATTGATTGGTCACGGATTGCCGCCATTTGACGAGATTCGTCCAGAATACGTCGTCCCGGCTATGACGCAATTGCTGGCGGAGCTACACGACTCCCTGACGGAGTTGGAGCAAACCCTGGAGCCGACCTGGAGTGGTCTGGTAGAGCCGTTGCAACGGTTGGGCGATCGCCTCGGCTGGACGTGGGGCATTGTTAATCACTTAATGGGGGTGAGAAATAGCCCCGAACTCCGTCAGGCGCACGAAGAAGTGCAACCGGAAGTAGTCAAGTTCTACATCCGGCTGGGCCAAAGTGAAGCGATTTACAAGGGCTATGTGGCTCTGCGGGATAGCGATACCTGGAGCCAGTTAGACGAGGCCCAACACCGCATCATCGAGGCCGCCATTCGGGATGCAGAGCTATCGGGTGTAGCGCTCCAAGGAGAAGAGAAGGAGCGCTTTAACACCATGCAGTTGGAGCTGGCTGACCTCTCCACCAAGTTTTCCAATAATGTGCTGGATGCCACTAAAGCCTTCAGCCTCACCTTGACCCAACCCGAAGAAGTGGAAGGGTTACCGGCCAGCCTTCTGGCACAAGCCGCCCAGGGCGCTCGTGTTGCTGGAGCCGACGACGCTACTCCCGAACATGGCCCCTGGCGCTTTACGCTGGATATGCCCAGCTTCTTACCCTTCATGCAACACAGCCGTCGCCGTGACCTGCGGGAGAAAATGTATCGTGCCCATGTGACCCGCGCGGCATCGGGGGAGTACGACAATCAGCCGTTGATTGAGCGCATTCTCACCCTACGGAAAGAAATGGCGGGGCTGTTGGGTTATGACAGCTATGCGGAATTGAGCCTCGCCAGCAAGATGGCCCCCAATGTGGAAGCCGTGGAAGGTTTACTTAATTCTCTGCGATCGGCCAGCTACGACGCAGCGAAGGAAGACCTGGAAGCGCTGAAGACCTTTGCGAAAGAGCAAGGTGCGCCCGAAGGAGACGACCTGCAACTGTGGGATATTACCTTCTGGGCTGAGCGGCTGCGGGAGACCAAGTATGACCTGAACACCGAGGAACTGCGCCCCTACTTCCCGCTGGAGCAAGTGTTGGATGGACTGTTCTCCCTGGCCAAGCGGCTGTTTGGGATCACCATTACTTCGGCGGATGGGGAAGCGCCGGTGTGGCATCCCGATGTGCGCTATTTCCAGGTAGCCGATGAGAATGGGACGGCGATCGCCTACTTCTTCCTCGACCCCTACAGCCGCCCCGCCGAGAAGCGGGGGGGAGCCTGGATGGATACCTGCATCAACCGCGCTGTTCTCACCGAAAACGGTGTGCGTCAGGTGCGTCTACCGGTGGCCTACCTTACCTGTAACCAGACGCCTCCAGTGGATGATAAGCCCAGTCTTATGACCTTTGAGGAAGTCACCACGCTGTTCCATGAGTTCGGTCATGGTCTGCAACATATGCTGACCCGTGTGGATTATGGCCTTGCAGCAGGGATCAACAACGTGGAATGGGATGCAGTGGAGTTGCCCAGCCAGTTTATGGAAAACTGGTGCTACGATCGCCCCACTCTTTTCAACATGGCTCGCCACTATGAAACCGGCGAACCGTTGCCTGATGCAGATTATCAGAAGCTTTTGGCAGCCCGTAACTTTATGAGTGGGAGTGGGATGTTACGTCAGTTGCATTTCAGCCTGACGGATATTGAACTGCACCACCGTTATCAGCCAGGTGGCTCGGAGACGGCCAATGATGTCCGTCTGCGTCTTGCTAAGACGACGACGGTGATTCCGCCGTTACCGGAAGATCGCTTCCTGTGTGCCTTCGGCCACATTTTTGCGGGTGGGTATGCAGCGGGATACTACAGCTACAAGTGGGCTGAGGTTCTCAGTGCAGATGCGTTTGCCGCTTTTGAGGAAGCTGGATTGGAGGATGAAGGGGCGATCGCCCAGACGGGTCGTCGATTCCGCGATACGGTTCTTGCTCTAGGTGGCAGTAAGCATCCCATGGAAGTGTTCCAAGCATTCCGGGGACGTGAGCCAGATACGAAGCCCTTGCTGCGGCATAGTGGGCTGGCGGCTTAAAGCGGTTGAATTTTGGTGTGTTTGACGCACCAAAACTTAACTTTATACATGCCAAAGGGCAGTGCAGTGCATCGCCCTTTGGTATATCAAGGGCATGGTCTAAAGCTCCCTTGAAAGGTTGTTTTTCGTGCGCTTAGGGCGCGAAAAACAACCTTTAAAACAGACCCTGGCTAACGAGACAAAGGCTATAGTTGCTATGCTCCCTTGATTGCGATCGCCATGCAGACTTCACCCAATGCCCTAATCAAACTTCTGTTGGTAGATGATGATCCGATGATGCGAATTGGGCTCAAGCATTCGTTGATGACGCAATCTCAACTGGAGATTGCAGGAGTCGTAGAAGATGGATATTTAGGGGTTAAAGCCGCGACGGAATTACAGCCAGATGTCGTTGTGATGGATGTGGGAATGCCCCATATGGATGGGATCGCGGCGACTCAGCAGATTAAGCAAAAGCATCCTGAGATGAAGGTGATCATGCTCACCTCCCATACCGATCAGACAGAAGTAGTTGCGGCGTTGTCGAGCGGGGCCGATGGATACTGTGTAAAGGGGACAAGTGTAGAACAGTTGGTGAAGGCGATCGAGGTGGTTTACGAAGGGGCAACCTATTTAGATGCACAAGTTGCCCAATCGGTCATTACCCAACTTAAAACGCCAACCCCTGCGACTAAAAAGGCTCCATCTACAGCGGCTGGAACTTTATCGGAACGGGAGTTGGAAGTACTGCAATTGATTGTCGAGGGCTACAGCAACCCTGACATTGCCAAGGCGTTGTACTTGAGTGAGCACACAGTTAAAACCTATGTACGGGGTATTCTGAATAAGTTGTTGGTGAATGATCGAGTGCAAGCTGCCGTTACAGCGTTGCGATCGGGTTTGGTGGGCTAAATACTAAATACAGCGCTTTGCACTTGAATTAGCCACAGTTGTTTTTGTGAGAGCCGCGCTTCTCACGGCTCTCACAAAAACAACCAGATTTTAAACGCTTGAAAAGCGCTGTAAGTTAATTAACGTCAGTTCGGGATAAGCCGAACCGCCCATTATTGCGTACGCGACGCACACGCAATAATGGGCTTTTTCGAGTGCCGCGCTTCGCGCGGCACTCGAAAAAGCCCTTAACCCGAACTGAGGTTAATTACACATCCAGGGGGAGGGTAAACCAGAATGTTGAGCCCACTTCTGGAATACTTTGTACACCGATTTCGCCACGATGGGCAGTGATAATCTGACGGCAGGTGTAAAGCCCTAAGCCCAAGCTGAGCGATTGCCGCTTGTTAGGGCCACGGGTGTAGAGTTCAAATAGGTGGGCACACTGTTGTGGGGTCATCCCAGCCCCGTCATCACTCACCGTGCACCGAAGCCATCGAGAGGATGCCGATACTTTTTTGTGTAGATTGCCAGCAATCACTTCCGCATCCAGGGTTATGCGTAAGCCCGGACGATTGTATTTCAATGCATTGGTGATGAGATTTTCATACACCCGTCGAAGGTGAAGTGCATCAGCATGAACCGTGGGAAGGTTCACGGAAAGATTCGATGTGATACTGGTTTTTTCTTGCTTAAAAAAGGGTTGAAAGTCACAGAGGATGGAATCAACAAGAGCCTCTAGCTGGATTGGTTGAGGATGCAACGTAACCCCATGTAGCTCCGTTACGTGGGCTTCGAGCAGGGAGTTGATGAGTTCGAGTTGGCGATCGCCACTCTTAATCATCTGCTCCAACAAATCCTGTGGAATTTGGGCTGGCCGTCCAGATGGATTGAGGAAGCTTTTGAGGGTCATTCCCATCCCAATCACGGGATTACGCAGATCATGGGAAACGGCATGGAGAAATACTCGCAATTGCTGGCGCAAGTCATGTTCCCGCCGGATCGATTGTTCATGCAAGAAAACTCCTACATTAGCAACCACACACATCAATCCAATATAAAGACCACCCAGAACATAGGTTGCAGAGAACAAAACATCCGGATCACGCCATCCCATTAGAAACGGAATGACCGAGTATCCAATAACTATGGCCTGCGACAGGCAATGTAATTCCCACTTGACGGGGATAACGATCGCCTGAGCCGCATAATAAAGCAGCCAAATGTCAGCATCAAACTGCGCCTCACCTCGCACAATTGAAAGCACCTGGGAGGGAAACAGCGATAATGCTGTAATGAGCAACACGACTTTCTCGGGCTGCTTGCGAGTTAGTGGGTGATAGGTCAACGCGACCCCAATAACCCCACAGACAATTTCGGTGAGAGCAAGCTCAACAATACGCCTCAGCCGCTCCCCAACAATCAGCATCCTGGGGTCTCCCGCTGCATTCAGCATGGGAATTGTGAACGTCATATTCAACGTAAAGCTGATACTAACGGCGAACAGCACCATCCAGGCTAGTAACCGCACGCGATCGCCGATAAAGCTACGCCGCCACACCAAAAATTCCGATGCCACCCGGCCTGACATTTGCTGGCGATGCTGAAAGGATTCCTGCCAGTGCAGCCACGTGGTTCTGAATGTATTGGGAAAGGGGAGGCTTCTCATGCAATCGCCTTCTAGAGGACTTGAATCATGTAGCAATGGAATTGATAGCCGTATTCTGTATTGTTCTTTCCGAAGGGTTAGCGACCGGAACCACCCCAAAAGATTACGGTAGAGGAAACTTGTAATTCCCCCTACCGTCGGGTGAATTCTGGTGCTTGATCGAAACAGGACGTTGCACGAAGGGTTCCTGATTAGTAAGATTGTTCGCGCAATTTCCACAGCAGTTTTTGAGCACTCCAGGCTTGATCTAGCAGAGCCATAGCCGCTTCACCGGAGTATCCACCGGATGCGGTCATTTGCAGAGCACCATGCACAAAAGCTGTGAGATGTAGCTCAGCCATTGCTTCTGCGGAAATACAAACCGTGGGTTTTGCCAACGTTGATGGATGCATTGTGGTATCTCCACTCAAACATTTGTGATGCTCCTAGATTCTCTGGTTTAGAGGTTTTGAACTTCATGCGATCGCCCCAATCCGGTTATCGCTTGATTCACCCGATTGGGTGACCCATGAGACTAGACGACTCGGTGATGTGGAATCTCAAAATCAACCCCTACACTCAGCAGTAGAAACCTTCACGAGGGGGTACGACCAGATGCTATTTCTCATGATGCGAGGCAACCTCATGGTTACACCGCAACCCAACCTAAAAACCGATCGCTTGCTGCTCCGGCCTTTTACCCTGGCTGATGCGCCCCTCGTGCAACGATTTATGGAGGATGGGGCGATCGCCCACACCGCCCGCAGTATCCCCTATCCTTACGAAGACGGCATGGCCGAGCAGTGGATCGCAACCCATGCTCCAGATTATGAGGCGGGTGTGGCTGTGGTTTATGCGATCGCTCTACAAAACCACACGCTCATTGGAGCCGTGGGCCTCACCCTCAGTCCCGCAGATGCCTGCGCTGAGCTGGGTTACTGGGTTGGTCAACCTTACTGGGGTCAAGGCTACGCCACGGAGGCCACTCAGAGACTCATCCAGTTTGGGTTTGAAAGTTTGATGCTGAACCGCATTTATGCAACTTGTTTGGCCCGCAATTCTGCCTCTGCTCGGGTTTTGCAGAAGAGCGGTATGACCTATGAAGGATGCCTGAAGCAGCACGTTTGCCATCGGGGAAAACTGGAAGACCTGGAGCAATACGCTTTGCTAAAGCAGAACTATGACATTCGATCACTTGTATGAATTGTTGCGTGATGTTGTTACACAACAATTCACACCCTCAAAAACGATTGATACAAGAATTCGGCAACACATTTCAACTATGGTGTGAACCCTGTAGCCCAATTTTCGGAAGGAGTTCTAGAATGATGCATACTTCACTATTACGCTTCATTCGTTTACTGGGCGATACAAGCCTGATTGTGATCACAGTTGTTGCTATGATGCTCACCCATAACAAGAGCGAGATAAAGCGCCTCACAACCGTTCAATACACAGACGGCTCTGCGGATGTACAGTTAATTCCACCCAGAATCATGCAACGGAGCAACACGACACCCTAAAAAACTTGTGTGGTGTGCAAAGTACACCACACAAGTGCGTCCGTTCTAACGCTGTCACTTTCGGGTTGAGAGCGGCTCCTCAGTGCGAGGGCGATCGCCCACCTCTCCCCCATCACCATCCTGATCCTGCGCCCGACGCCGCACTGCATCGTGGAGAAACCGCTCAAAAATACGATCCTTCAGTCGCTCAATGTAAGTGAAGATCACCGGAACAATCACCAGGGTCAGCAGGGTTGAGGTAGTGAGACCGCCAATTACCGCGATCGCCATTGGGCTCCGAACTTCAGAGCCAGCCCCAAGGCCCATGGCAATGGGTAGCATCCCCGCAATCATGGCGATCGTGGTCATCAAGATCGGCCGTAGGCGGGCAACACCTGCGTCCAGTACAGCTTGGAACAGGGGTTTACCTTCCTTCTGGTTGAGAATTGCATAGTCCACCAGCAGAATCGAGTTTTTGGTCACAAGTCCCATCAGCAGCACAATCCCAATGAGGGCGTATAACCCGATTTCCTTCCCAGTTAGAAGCAATCCGACAAATGCGCCCCCTAGCGAAAAGGGCAGGGCCACCATGATAGTGAGTGGATGCAAAAAGTCATTGAAAAGTAGCACCAGCACAGCAAAGATAAAGACAACCGCCGCCGCCAATGCTGCTCCGACATTGCCAAATAGCTCGCGCATGATTTTGGCATTCCCTGCCCGTTCCTGTTGCACGGAGGCCGGTTTGTTTTGTAGGGCTGGAAGGGCGTTGACCTGTTGTAGAGCATTCCCTAACGCGATGCCTTGAAGGTTTGCTTCTACGGTAATTTGGCGCGATCGGTTGTAGCGATCGATTTGTGAGGGATCACTACCAAAGCTAATATCTGCAACAGTTTGAAGCGGAATGAGCGTGTCATCCTGCTTACGTACCTGCAAATTCTCAATAGTGCCAAGGTCGTTGCGATAACGTGGATCAATTTGAACGCGAATAGGAATTTGGCGATCGGGCAAGTTGAACTTCGCGAGACTTGCCTCGGTTCCTCCCAGGGTTGCCAGATACGCCGTACCAGCAATCTCTTGCACCGTTACCCCTTGGTCGGCAGCCCGTACGGGATCAGGACGAATGAGCAATTCCGGTTTTACCAGACTGGCCGTTGACACAACTTCCACTAAACCCGGAACCTGGCGCATTTCCTTTTCCAGAGCGTTAGCCGTTTGGGTCAGAGCATTGGGGTCTTCGCTCTTAAGAACGACAGACAGTTCTCGCGAGCCACCCGGCCCGCCTCGAGAAAAGCTCAACCGCACACCCGGAATTTGGCTAAACTGTGGCCGAAATTCATTCTCAAACTCGGGTTGAGATTCCCGTTCCCCCTTGGGTTTTAGCTTCACATAGAGAGTCGCTGAGTTGACCTGCTCATCCGTCTGCACCTGGCTGACATTGGGGTTTTCTAGAAGTAAGCGGGTGAGTTGTTGAGTAGCGCGATCGGTGTCTTCCAATGTTGAACCTGGCGGTAGCTCCATCGAGATAGTCGCCAATCCCAGATCCTCTCGACCAAATAGCCCAACCGGGATGGATGGCAGCAGCAGTAAACTCGCAATGAAGAAGCCGAGGGCGATCGCCAATGCCGTAACCCGATGCCGCAATGACCAGCGCAGTAGCGGATGGTAGAACTCCACCAGGCGATCGCGCCGTTGCCGTTCAGGCCGGGTCGATGTTCCACCATGGGGAACTTCGTTAGGCGTAAGTGGATTGGGAGGGGAAGGGGGGCGATCGCCCCTTTGCAGGCTGGCTTCTCGTTGTCTCTGCTTTCTAGTAGGGCTCTTGTGTCTATGGTCTTTCAGGAGGTAAGCGGCCATTAACGGAGTGACCATTCGGGCTACCAGCAGCGAGAAGAGCACTGATGCTGCAACGGTCACACCAAAGGGACGGAAGTATTGCCCGACCACACCCGTCATAAAGGCAACAGGGCCGAACACCGCGACGATCGACATTGTAGTGGCAACAACGGCCAGGCCGATCTCATCTGAAGCATCCAGCGCAGCACGAAAGGGAGATTTCCCCATTTGCATGTGTCGCTCAATGTTTTCGATCTCGACGATCGCATCATCCACCAAAATACCAACCACCAGCGCCAGCGCCAGCAGGGTCATGTTATTGAGGGTGTAACCAAACGCTTTGAGGATGGCGAATGTGGGAATGAGGGACAGAGGCAAAGCCACCGCTGTAATCAACGTCGCCCGCCAATCCCGCAGGAAGACCCAAATAGTAACAACCGCCAATACGGCCCCTAATACCACCGCTTCCACAGACGCAGCGTAGGATTCTCGGATGTATTGCGCCTGAACGTTGTTAATCAGTTCTAATTTGATATCCGATGGCAGGGTTTGTTGAAGGGTGGCGATCGCCTCCCTAACCCCTTCTTCAACCGCAACCAGGATGCTGCCATTACTCCGCAGCACCGAGAAAGCAACCACAGGTTGATTGTTAAGCCTCGCCGTTTGCCGCACTTCCGCCGTCCCACTGGTCACGGTGCCCAGGCTAGATAACGAGACAAAACCCCCTTGCGGCAGGGAAACTTGATACTGACTTAACGCTTCTACAGTCGGAGCACTGCCCAGGGTGCGAATGGTCTGCTCACTGTCACCAATCGTAGTGCGCCCACCCGGCAGGTTGGTGTTAAACGCCCGAACTTGCTCATTCACCTGGGTTGCGGTGATACTGAGGGCTTCCAGGCGAGCCGGGTTTAAGTCAATGCGAATTTCCTGATCAACTCCGCCAATGCGATTGACCTGGGCTACCCCCGATACTGCCAGCAATGCTCGGCTAATCTCCTCGTCCACAAGCGTACTCAGCTCGGTCACCGAGCGCTGGGGTGAGACTACCGCGTAGGTGACAACAGGGCCGCCTGTGGCAAAATCAACCCGTTCTACCACAGGCTCGTTGATGTCTTCGGGCAAATCCTGGCGAATCTGGGAGATAGCGTTGCGTACGTCATTGGTAGCGCGATCGCTATCCGTCCCCAACACAAAATTTACCGTCGTGGTCGAAAGCCCATCATTCACGGTGGAAACAATTTCGTCAATGTTGCCCAGGCTGGCGACAGCATCTTCTACAGGCTTCGTGACTTGCGATTCCAACTCCGATGGGTCCGCACCGGGCTGTGCGACGCTAACGGTTACTGCGGGAACGTCAACGTTGGGGTTTTGGTCAATGCCGAGAAATGGATAGGCAACTAAACCGGCAACGGTTAAAACCAGAAACAGGACGATGGTTGGAACGGGACTACGAATGGACCAGGCGGAGATGTTAAAGGACATGGGAAAGGGAGGGGGAGGATAAGTAGTGAGAAATGAGGGCGATCGCTCCTGGGGGACTTTGAGCGTCACAACGTAACCCAAGCGTCTTGACCAACCCGCCCTTGAAATCGGTAACGATGATGGCGAGGGCAGGTTTCGTTGTCAGGTTAACGGTGCAAGCCAGAGCGAGCGGTTCAGTCTGCTCTTGCGGGTATGAATGGCGATCGCAGGATGAACGCCGTATCCTTTCAAGGCGTTAGATCGCTCCTGGTACAATCTGGACGCGATCGCCATCACGCACATATCCGGCCCCTTCAACGACAACGCGATCGCCGATTTCTAGCCCTTTGCGAATCTCTACTCGGGTCTGGTTGGGATCCTCGCTGACTGTCCGTACACCCACATCAACCTGAGTAGCCCGAACGGTGTTATCGTCCTGAAGCACGTAGACGATTGAATTCCCATCGTTTTGCGGCAGAACGGCATCGGCAGGAATTGTCATAGCTTGCGCCGTTTGTACCGTTACAGCAGCGCGTAAGAACAGCCCCGGTCGCAGGAGTGGGCTCTCAGGCAGGCTGATCCGTACGGTGGCCTGGCGGGTTTGGGGATCTACGAGCGGGTCGATTTCGCGAACCTCGCCCTGGAGGTTAACCCGGCGATCGCTATCTGATGTAACTCGCACAGACTCTCCCACTCGCACCTGAGGCAACTCCGTTTCAGGCACTTTAGCTTCCAACTGTAAATTGCCATTCTGAATAATCGTGAACAGTTGGTTGCTGGCAGAGGTGACATTCCCTACCTTGGCAAGGCTCTCGGCAATCACTCCAGCCGCAGGAGCACGCACAACGGTTTGGGAGAGTTGCGTTTGCAGCTGTTGAACCTGGGCCTGCCTGCTCTGCACCTCTGCCTGAGCGCTATTGACTGCGGCTTGAGCCGCACCGACCGTTTCTCGCGCGGTCGTTGCAGCCGTAGTACGGGACTCTAGCTCCTGCTGGCTGATGGCCCCCTGATTAAACAGTTGTTGATAGCGTCGCTGGTTACTTTCGGCCTCTGCCAGGGTGGCCTGTTGCTGAGCCAGGGCAGCCTGCTGTTGCTGAACCGTTGCCTGGGCAGAAGCGACCTCGGCGTTAGCCTGGCGCAACTGAGCCTGCAAAACTGAATTGTTCAGCTCAGCCAACACCTGACCAGACTGCACCGTTTGACCTTCGCTCACTAACACCCGTTGTACTTGCAAGCCCGTTACTTCGGGCAACACGGGTAATAAATCTGTTGCCGCCACAGTACCCGTTACGTTTAACGTGCGAGTCACTGGGGTTATCGCGACCGCCGTAGCCGTTACACTCTGGCCGGGAGCAGCGACCGTGGGTCTGGTGGCAATGGGCTCTGATCTTCGTGATGCGATCGCACCCCAGCCGGTCATTAGAGCCACCCCAATTCCGAGCCCAATCAGGGTATATTTCCATCGCGCCTGTCTGCGAATGCGATCGCTTTCGGGCTCCTCAAATGGATCAAAGTCCAGGTCACGCGATCGCTCTAATTCAGATACCCCTCTTCTGGTGTAAGGGGTAGAGGGGTAATCTATCCTTTCTCGCCCGTCCGGGTCTGACATCTCATCCCTTGGGGATTTCATACGTTTTTGGCTCCTGCGTCCATCAATGTCTTACGTGAATCGTGCGACTCCAGCCACCATCTAAAGAGTCAGCACAACGGATCTTGGCGAAACACGCATCAAAGCAAGCTGCAATTCTTGTGGGATGGCCACCGCCCCATCAAGGTAGCTGAAAAACTCACCCCATTTATCGTCCTGATTTCCGTTCTAAGAAGCCGCTTGAAAAGTTCCGTGAAAAGTTGATTTTCGTGCTCAACGCGCACGAAAATCAACTTTTCAAACAGCTCTAAAAAGCAATCTTGCATCGGTCATAACCGCGCAAAATCAGCTTCTCAATAACCGCTTACTCCCGCTCCCGTCGATCGGTGTAGTCTTCAGAGGACTTGGGGTCGAGTTCCCAGCGGCGATCGTCTCGTTCCTCTAACATGTCATTGGTCCGCAGGAAGCTGCGATCGTCCGTTTGAATACCAACAGCAGCAGCCAGATCTTCGACAATGTCCTGATCAGGGGTGGCAACAGTTCCGCCGACGCCTTCTTCGCCCATCACAGCAGCATCTTCAAAGCTGGCATCGACATCACCACCTGTAATGACGTAGTCGGGTTCAGCCTGAAGATAGCTACCCCGGCGGGAATAGCGACCTGTGCGATCGGTCGGCTGTCCCTGCAAGCCGGTGCCGTAGGATTCAGTCATCTCCTGAGGGAGGTCGCTGATTACCTCGTCGTCATCCGCCGCATCGACAATGCCGTCGTCATCGGCATCCAGATTGTCGTCCGTATCATCGGCAGGAAGGGTATCAATGACCGCTTCGTTCAGATCCACTTGCTCTAAACCGACTTCCTCTTCAATTGACGGAAGCGTTGTAAAGTCTGGGTCTACGAGAGCATCAATATCCTCGTTATCCAACTCCGCCTCAAAGTCCCGCCGAGCAGCATCCAACCCAGCATTTGGCGTCATTTCTTTGGCGCTATCCATTGACATCCTCCTGGCAATCTTCTCTCCCTACCAGCACCTTAGCCAAAAGAGGCTGTTATTCCACTCTTCAAATAGGCAGACAAGTGCATACGAAGAAGGGTGCATCTCCGAAGCCAAGGTAGCCTTACAGACTTTTCTGAATTTCCGATGGCGTTCATCGTTCTGGGGGAATATTAGCGTTAGGAATTCCGCCTGCTGCGCCCTGAATCGTTTTTCTACCCTGAATCGTTTTTCTAGAAGTATTGTTCAAAGCAATCAATTCTTCTAGAAAAACCATCTCAAATATCCGTTTGCCCTTTACTTTTTGGATGCGAATAAGCTCGGATACTATATGTCAAAATCACACTTGAAGAAGCTATTAATTGGGGAGTTAAGCTGGCGACGATTCGTGCGATCGCTCCTCTTTATCTATGCTTTCTTCGCCGTCTATGTCTTCTTCCGGGCTGATAGCATGATTTTCTTACCACAGCCCTCCAGCTATCAAGATTCCAATAAGATTCTTAAATTACCGGTCACACCAGACGAAAGAATTTCAGCTACTTATCTCCCTAACCCCAAAGCAACCTATACCCTGCTCTACATCCATGGCAATGCTGAGGATCTGGGAGATGTTCAACCTATTCTGGATCGGTTACAGGAATGGGGATTTAACGTTTTTGCATACGACTACCGGGGATACGGCACAAGCACTGGAAAACCCGGTGAAAGAAATGCTTATCAAGACGCAGAAGCGGCCTATAACTATTTAACTCAACAGCTTCAAGTTCCACCGGATCGCATTATTGTGTATGGGCGATCGGTCGGAGGTGGTTCTGCAACAGAATTAGCAACCCGCCATTCCGTTGCCGGGTTGATTTTAGAGAGCACATTCACCTCGGCATTTCAGGTTGTGCTTCCAATTCCGCTACTGCCCTTTGACAAGTTTTCAAATCGCCAGAAGCTTCAGCGGGTGGATTGCCCAGTACTGGTCATACATGGCGAGGCAGACGAAACGATTCCCGTTGCTCACGGGCGGGCCTTGTATGAAGCGGCCGCCGAACCCAAGCTGTCTCTCTGGGTGGAAGGGGCAGGACATGATGACGTGACGTGGGTGGCGGGCGATCGCCATCACACCATCCTCCAGGCCTTTCAAAAGCTGCTTGAGCAATAAGAAACCTGACCATAAGTAACCTCAGTTTGGGTTAAGGGCTTTTTCGAGGGGCGCGCAAGGCGCGCCCCTCGAAAAAGCCCATTTTGTCGTGCGCTATGCGCACGACAAAATGGGCTCTTGGGCTTATCCCGAATTGAGGTTAAGTACATCCCTTCTCTAGATTTCTATTCACAGGTGGTATTGGATAATCATCCGAGAATCTCTCCTCCGACCTGTGCCCTGCTACAGCTCCTTGGTGCGCAGTCAGATGGCTGGAGGGATTCCTGCGAACCCAGTCCCCATGTAACCCAGTGTTTTCTATGGCTTCATCCCGTCATCCCCTGCTGTATCAGGTCAACACCCGTGTCCTGTTACAAATTCTCGCCAAGCAGCTCAACCGTCCTGCAACGCTAGACGATATTCCGGATACACTGCTCGATGAGTGGGCGATCGCAGGATTCGACTGGATTTACGTCTTAGGGATTTGGCAAACCGGCACCGCTGCCCCACAGGTATCTCGCTCAAACCCGGTCTGGATGGAGGAACACCGCCAGCTTTTGTCGGATCTGAACGATGAAGACGTTTGCGGCTCTTGCTTTGCTGTAACCGGCTACACCGTACATACTGCGATCGGTGGTCATGTAATGGCTGAACGGTTGCGCGATCGCCTTCACCAGCGCGGCCTCAAGCTGATGCTCGATTTCGTGCCCAATCACACCGCCCCCGATCATCCCTGGGTGCAAACCAATCCTGAATTCTACATTCAAGGAACAGAAGAACAGTTAGCACAAGAACCCGAAAACTATTGTCGTATCAAGCTCGCATCCGGTGAACAGGTCTTTGCCTATGGGCGCGATCCTTACTTTCCCGGTTGGTGTGATACGTTGCAGCTGAATTATGGCAATTCCAATTTGCATATGGCTCAGTTAGATGAGTTGATGGCGATCGCTCAACTTTGCGATGGTGTGCGCTGTGATATGGCCATGCTCATCCTGCCGGAAATCTTTCAGCGCATCTGGGGCATCCCAATGGAGCCGTTTTGGGAACGGGCATTTGAAAAAGTGCGCGCCCTCCATCCTGATTTTGTATTCATGGCGGAGGTCTATTGGGATATGGAGTGGGTGCTGCAACAGAAAGGTTTTGATTTCACCTACGACAAAGGTTTGTACGATCGCCTGCGTGAGCAACATGCCCGCCCCGTTCGCGAGCACTTCTGGGCCGACTTGGACTATCAAAACAAATCAGCCCGTTTTCTGGAAAACCATGACGAACAGCGCGCAGCAACAGCCTTTCCACCAGACGTCCATGAAGCGGCAGCCATCATCTCCTTCTTTTGCCCTGGCTTACGCTTCTTTCATCAGGGGCAGCGGGAGGGCTATCGGCATAGAATCTCGATTCATCTAAATCGTGGCCCTCAAGAACCTGTTGATCCGCGCCTGGAGGAGTTCTATAAGCGGTTACTTCAAACATTAAAGCAGCCCCTCTTCCGGGAAGGAACCTGGCAATTGTTAGAGGCTCAACCCGCCTGGGACGGCAACTGGACAGCGGATAACGCCATTGCCTTTGGCTGGACTGACGACAAACACCATGGCTTAGTGGTGGTGAACTACGCTCCGCACCAGAGCCAGTTCTATGTCAGCCTCCCTTTTAATGACCTGGACAGCACCATTCACCTTGAAGATTTGATGCACTCCAATTCGTACGATCGCCCTGACAGCACAATTCATCCGGCAGGGCTTTATTTCGATCTGCCACCGTGGGGCTATGGCGTGTTTGAGCTGAGCGATCGCCATCACTCCAAATCCTAAATTTTTGGGAATCTTACTAGTAGGCTGCGGCCTATGTTCGCAACCTATGTTTTTGTGTGGGGTGCGAAGTACCCCACACAAAAACATAGGTGATGGATTTCCGCCTCAGCGTACTAGTTAGGGCATCAGGAGCGAGTGGAAGCAGTGCGCCCATTCACTCCTGATGCCCTAGCTAACCGGGCCAAAACTCTACAAGACACATAAAGTTTCAGCAAATACGTGTTTTCTTCCTGGAAATCGCGATCGCACCATTGTATATAAATGTAAACTAATGGGTATTATTAAGAAAACCGGATTGACAATTTGCCACTCCGCACCTTTAACTACCCATTCAAGTCCCTTCCCTTGCCGAATACAGGCCATTCTTATGCCGTTGACTCGCATCCTCCAGGGCGTAAACCAGTTCCACGACAACTACTTCCGGAACCATCAGGCACTCTTTGAGGAGCTTTCTCAGGGGCAGTCGCCTGACGTGCTGTTCATCACGTGCTCGGACTCGCGGATTGATCCCTTCCTGATTACACAATCCCCTCCTGGGCGGCTGTTCGTCATGCGGAACGTAGGCAACATTGTTCCGTCCTACGGAGCGGCTAGCATTACTGAGTCTGCGGCGATCGAATACGCCGTGCAAGCTCTGGGCGTGAAGGACATCATTATTTGTGGTCACTCCCACTGCGGAGCCATGCGAGGGCTATTACAGGTAGGCAACCTCGCCGAGACAATGCCGATGGTGTATAGCTGGTTGCGTACCCACGGTGAAGCCACCCGTCGCCTTGTGATGGATAACTACTCCCACGAAACCCCGGAGCGGTTGCTCAAGATTGCGATCGAGCAAAACATCTTGACTCAAATTGAGAACCTGGAAACTTATCCGGTGGTACGCTCCAACCTCCACTCTGGCAAGTTAAACTTACACGCCTGGATGTATGAGATTGAAACAGGTTCTGTATATGCCTTCGACGCAGCCCATCGGAAGTTTACCCCCCTGGAACAGCGATCGTTCCCCGTCCCCGATCCGCTGATTATGGCAAGTTGATAAAAAAGAGCGACCAATGGTCGCTCTTTTTTTATTACCGTCCACTGCGAGGATCGAGGGCATCTCGGAGACCATCACCCAGAAGATTAAAGGCAAGCACTGTCAACGTAATAAAAAGACCAGGAAAAATAATGGTCCAGGGTGATGACAAAGAATAGCCTCCTTTGAAGGCATCAGAGAGCATCGTGCCCAGTTCTGGGGTAGGGGGCTGTGCGCCCAGTCCCAGGAAGCCCAGACCTGCCGCTTCCAGGGTAGCGGTACCGATCGCCAGGGTCGCCTGCACCACAATCGGCGCAAGACTCGCAGGCAAAATGTGCCGCAGAATAATCCGTGGCGGCGTGGCTCCAAAGGCGCGGACAGTTTGCACAAATTCCTGCTCGCGCAGGGAAAGTACCATGCTGCGGGTGAGGCGGATAAACTTGGGCAACTGCACCAGACCGACGGCAAACATGACGCTGACAACACTGGGACCCGTGACGGTGACGATAGCGATCGCCAACAAAATCGAGGGAAACGCCAGCATCACGTCGGTCATCCAACCCACCACCGTTTCCAACCGCCCCCGAAAGTATCCCGCCAGTAGCCCTAAGGCCACACCGATGAGCATACCGATCGCCACGGCTACCAACCCAATTAGCAGCGACGTCTGCAATCCATACCAAACCTGACTGAGAATGTCGCGGCCTAAACCGTCCGTGCCAAACCAGAACTCAGGGCTAGGGGGTCTAAGGCGAGCAGCGTAGTTGCGATCGCCAGCAGGATCATAAGGTCGAAGGATGGGCGCCAGCACAGCCATCAGTATAATCAGTGCAGTTAGCACCAGGCCAATCATGCCAGACGTAGATTGCAGAAAGCGCTGAACAGCACGTTGTTTGCGGAAACGGGCAAAGCGAGTAGCTGGGGTAGCGGTGGTCATAGGAGGAAAGAATATTTCAATGTAAGAGTTTGAACTAAATTCTTCTGTGGGGGCGGGTTTTAACGCCATGTTGACGTCAAAACCAAAGATGTTCAATCAAACCCGCGCTGATCCGAGTAATACATTTTCAAGAGTCATATGTTTTATAACGCGCCTCTACACACGGGGATGATCAACTGTCGTTGATTGTCGAATCTCACTCAAACCTATTTGTACTGAATTCGTGGATCTAATAGGGCATAAGAAATATCAACTAAAAGATTGATCAATACAAAGGCAGTGGCAACAAAAATGACACCTCCCTGAACAACTGGATAGTCGCGAGTAAGAATGCCCTCGTAGATCCATTTACCAATTCCTGGCCATGCAAAAATGGTTTCTGTAAGAATGGCTCCACCTAAAAGTGTGCCAAACTCTAAACCAATAATAGTGACGACAGGAAGCATGGCATTTTTCAAAGCATGTTTAAAAATCACCCAGTACTCCAATAAACCCTTTGCGCGAGCGGTACGGATATAGTCCTGAGAGAGGACTTCTAGCATGGCGCTGCGAGTGATGCGAGCAAGAATGGCAAGGGGAATGGTGCTGAGGGTGAGGGCAGGAAGGGTCAGGTGCGCCAGAATATCACCCAGAGCAGCAAAATTGCCCTGCACCAGGGCATCAAAAACATAAAAGCCCGTAATCGGTTTGAAAGCCAATCCCGCATCCACACTAATGCGGCCACTGGGGGGAAGCCATCGCAAGTTGACCGCAAACAGGTATACCAGCAGTAGGCCAAGCCAGTACACAGGCATTGATACCCCAATCAGCGAACCGCTCATAGTGGCGTTGTCCCACAGGCTGTTTTTACGGACAGCGGCGATTACCCCGGCGGGAATGCCGATCGCCAGAGCAATGACCATCGCCGCTACAGACAGCTCAAACGTAGCAGGCCAGCGATTCAAGATCTCCCGGATGATGGGAACTCCGGTAAAGATGCTACGCCCCAGATCAAAGCGAAGCAGGTTGCCCATAAAGGCCAGGTATTGCAACGGCAGCGGTTCGTTTAGACCCATGCGTTCACGAAGCGCTTCGACCTGGGTAGGGGTAGCGCGATCGCCCAACATCACTACTGCTGGATCCCCTGGAATCAGGTGCAGGAAGAGAAACACCAGCAGCGTAATGCCGAAAAGAACGGGTAACAGATTCAAGAGACGGCGGAGAATGTAGCGGCCCATGAGGGGTGGAGGGGTAGATGAGTGGAAAAAGGGCGGGCAAGCAGGGGTGGAAGGTGTTGAATCCCACGCCCTGCTGATTGCGTGATTAGGACTTTTCGATTTCCTCGAAAGACTCCGACCCTAACGGGCTTGGGTTCCAGTTGCCAAGACTGCTACGTTGGGCCAGCAACGGTTGGGAGTGGACGATAGGAATCCGCAGAGCTTCGTCGAAGAGAATTTTGTCAACCTGGGCATACATCTGGCCCCGCTTGGCGGTGTCAGCTTCAGCACGGGCCTGGTCTAGCAGATCAAAGACCTGCTGATTTTTCCATTTGCCGAGGTCATCGGTGGAACCAGGGCCGAAGTGGGCATATAGGAAGTTGTCGGGGTCGCCGTAGTCACCCGTCCAGCCCAGCATGAAGGACTGGAAACCGGGAGGCGTGTTGCGATCCTCCAGATACGCACCCCAGTCTTTAGTTTGCAAACTAACTCGAATGCCAATGGTGTTCAGTTCAGCAGCGAACGCTTCCGCGATTGGCTTAGGGTTCGGGAAGTAGGGACGGCTGACGGGCATATACCAGAGCTGCAAGTCAAAGCCGTTGGGGTAGCCAGCTGCCGCGAGAGCTTGCTTCGCCGCATCGGGGTTGTACTGATAATCCGTCACATCCTTCGAGCGGAAATTCTCCATGGAAGGCGGCACGAAGTGGGCATCAGTTTGGCCCAGCTCGCCCCAAAAGGCTTTCACGATTTCGGGCTTGTTGATAGCCTCAGCGATCGCTCGCCGCACCTCTGGCTTCGACAAAGGCTCATAGCCGGGGTTTAGCGCCAGATATCCCACGTTAAAGGAAGGGCGATAGACTGCTTTAAGGCTAGAATCTCCTTCAATTTCGGCCAACTGGTCAGGGGTAAGGTCGACAGTGAAATCAACAGTGCCAGCCCGCAGTTGTGCAAGGCGAGCCGCCGGGTCTTCCACGAAGGTAATGATCAATTGTTGTTCTTTAGGAACCCCTTCCCGCCAGTAGTCAGGGTTCGCCTTCAGGCTGACTCGTTCACCTGACCGCCATTCCTCAAACACATAGGGGCCAGTACCCACAGCCGCACCAGAGGGTGTGCCATAATCTGCAGCGGATTTTTGAATGGCTGTGGGGCTGGCAATACCGAAGTATCCCGCAGCTACGGCAGCCGGGAATGCTGCGAAGGGCTGTTTTAGCTTGATATCAATGGCGGTTGGGCTCTTAACTGTAACTGATTGAACCAGAGACTCTTTCGAGCCCTTAGTACCGCCAAAGAGATTTGTCCAAATTTCGTAGAGCTTTCCAGCATCCCGATAACCATACTCAAACTCGGGATCCCACCAGCGGTTAAAGTTGAAGGCTACGGCTTCAGCATTAAAGTCGGTGCCGTCGTGGAACTTTACCCCCTCCTTCAGGGTAAATGTCCAGGTGAGGTTGTCGTCGGATACCTCCCACTTATCAGCCAGAGCTGGAACAAGGTCTGTACTACCTGGCTTAAAGTCGATCAGGCGGTCGTAAATTTGCTGCTGGACATACAGAGAGTTGCCATCCGTGATGTTGCCAGGCTCCAGGTTGACGGGAGGGCCACTGGAAGCAAACACCAGAGCTGATGTACCACTGGCACTGCCCGTCGCTGCGGGGCTTGTCCCAGTACTAGTTTCAGATTGGCCCGTGCAGTTCACGAGGGCGATCGCCAATCCAAAGGTCACAATCGCTAAACTTACAAATTTTATAAAGCGTCGCCAGAGTCGCATTTTAATCTCCTTGTTTTATGGACTCATCTGGACGTGCATTGAGTGTCAAACAGGCCCAGTTCCATCATGTTGGAATGGGCAAAAAGGATGACTTGCTAGAGAAGCAGATCTCCGCACATTAAAGGCAGTTTACGCATTAGAAACGAGGGCAACTGTAGATCTAAAGAAAGTTTTAGGAATGTGTTGAGAATTCTATGACATCGTTGTTAAGTTTGCTTACTGGGCACAGTTTAGAGGGGCGATCGCTGTTACCGTTCAGAATTGAGATAGTCTATCCCTTAAGCTCTCTTCATCAATAATGATGTTGACATAAAATTTGGGTTACTTGAGATAATGATGATGTCTTCTTAACATAACTAGAGAAGCACTAAAGCTTTACCATCAAAAGACCTGGGCTAACAGATGGAGCACTTAAGAGTCTTTTTTAGCAAGCATTCGCTGGCACGAATGTATTAGCGAATTCTAGATCTTGTTGATACTTTTTCACTAGAATGTGAAGATTGAAACACTCGATAAAAATAGAAGGTTTTATCAACAATAGATTCTAAATCTCATCCTTTTGGGGGATGCTTTACAAGCTAGTTTTCGTCTTTTCAAAGATTCCCTTAAAGGCAAGTATCGGGAAAAATTAGAAGTAGCTTATTCGATCGAATTGTTTTCACATCCACTCATATTTCTGTTGCTAAATCTGTGAATCCAACCTCCTCACTTCCCATTCTGGATGTTCGTCAGTTTTCTGTTGAGTTCCGTAGTAAAGCGGAAACGGTTCGAGCGGTTAACCAAATTTCGTTTACGCTCAACCCCGGTGAAACACTCGGTATTGTGGGTGAATCTGGTTCTGGGAAATCCGTTACATCCCTTGGCATTATTGGCCTGCTGCCACCCAAAACCATTCAGACTGGGGAAATCCTCTTCCGCAATCCCCGTTTGCCCGACGCCAACCCCGTCAATCTACTCGCCCTTAGTTCCGAGCAGCGTCGGTTGTATCGAGGTGGGCTGATCTCGATGATTTTTCAGGAGCCACTGTCATCTCTGAACCCGGTATATACCTGTGGAGATCAGGTAACAGAGGCAATTCGACTGCATCAAGTGGTGAGCAGGGAAGAAGCAAGAGAGCGGGCGATCGCCCTTTTCCGTGAGGTCAAACTCCCCAACCCAGAGCGCATCATTAACCGCTATCCCCACCAGCTTTCAGGGGGACAGCAACAGCGGGTGATGATTGCCATGGCGTTGGCGGGCAACCCAGCCATTTTGATTGCAGATGAACCGACCACCGCCCTGGATGTCACCATCCAGGCTACGATCCTGCAATTGCTACGGGAGATTCAGCTCAAGCGGGGGATGTCTGTTATCTTCATCACCCATGATATGGGCGTGGTAGCCGAGATTGCCGATCGCGTTGTGGTCATGTATCGCGGTGATGCCGTGGAAACGGCTCCGACCTACGAGCTGTTTTCCAACCCCCAGCATCCCTATACCCAGGGTTTGCTCAACTGCCGCCCTCGCCCTGATCAACGGCTTAAGCGCCTGCCAACGGTGGCCGATTTCATGACCGTGACCACCAATGCCAATGGCGAGTTAGAAATTCAGGCAAAGGAACATACCCCTGAACAAGAGCTGGCTCTTTTCTCACAAATTAGTGCCGAGGAAACCCAGGAGCATTACGAAACCCTGCACCAGCAGGAGCCTTTGTTGGTCGTTCGCGATTTGACCAAGGCATTCCCGGTGAGCCGAGGCTTTTTTGCCCAAAAGACCCTGCTGAACGCAGTCGACCATGTCAGCTTTGAGGTATACCCCGGCGAAACCTTGGGGTTAGTGGGAGAATCGGGTTGCGGAAAGTCTACGTTGAGCCGTTGTTTGTTACGGCTGATCGAGCCCAGCTCAGGCGAAATTCTGTTCGATCAGCAAGACATCATGGCGCTGGATGAACACTCTATGCGGCAGTTGCGCCGCCGGATGCAAATTGTCTTCCAGAATCCCTACGGTTCCTTGAATGCGCGGCAAACGATTGGAGCCGCGTTGATGGAGCCAATGATCATTCATAACCTATACCCCTCCGAAGTAGAACGGCGCGATCGCGCCATCGACCTTCTACAACGGGTGGGCCTCGATCCCGGAGCCATGAACCGGATGCCCCACGAGTTCTCAGGTGGTCAACGGCAACGGATCTGCATCGCCCGAGTTTTGGCCTGTGACCCTCAATTCATCATTTGTGATGAATCGGTATCCGCCCTCGACGTATCCGTACAGGCTCAGGTATTGAACCTGCTGAAGGATTTGCAGAAGGATTTTGGGTTGACGTACATCTTCATTTCCCATGATTTGAGCGTGGTGAAATTTGTGAGCGATCGCATCATGGTGATGAACGCTGGCCGTATCGAAGAAATTGGCCCCGCTGACACGGTCTACACCAATCCTCAACGCGACTATACGCGTCAACTAATTCGCTCTATTCCCAACACAGGGTTGGAACATATCAAAGCACGCCAAGAACAACGGGATTTGGTGTTAGCCAAATCTGAGCACGAATAGAAATTGCATTTGCACAGCAAGAAATAACACGGCACAAAATGCCGTGTTATTTCTTGCTGTGCAGACTTGTCTAATCAATCGGCTCTACCTGGCTGTTGTGAATATAGCCCCGTGCTCCACACACGTCCGTGATATACCAATCCCCTTCTGAACCTAAAACATTAATATTGCGCTGTTCACGAATGACACACTGAACCGTTCCATTAGGACTCACTCGCACATTACTGGGGGGTGCAAATACAAACCAACGCAATGTCGGCTGTGCAACTGTTGTCCGTGTATCTCCTTCGCAAACGATGCGTATCATATCCGACGTCGCACCTGACTGAGGAGCATGCACCACGCCATCCTCAAACGTCGTCCAACTGCCATTCTCGCAGTTAGCCTGACTGTAGCGAGAATCGTCTCCAAGATAATAGGTGAAATCGACACTACGACCACTCGCCCGTCGTATTGAGTCCACATCGAGCCGCACCCGTTGCCCTCCAACAGCCTGCCCCAAATCAAGCAAATTGCTCTGCGCCGTGGCCGGAAGTGCCACCCCTCCCGCCAAAGACGCACCCAATCCCAACAGTGCAACAGCTGACCCAAAAGCTCGATTGAGCCCAGATTTTCTAGTCTTCATAACGTATCCCTCCAACCCTTACCTGTCCAGTAGAGCTAACAGGTACGACTCATACCCCAATTCTTAATAAAAGCCCCTACCAATTTAACTGTCTTCAGGTTAGAAATAAAATGTCTAAAGTATTGATTCTACTTGCACTTCCCATACACAAAAGCAGTATTCCTCAGATACCAGAAAAACATTCCCAAACATTTCTACAACCTTTTCCTATAAGTAAGCTACTCCCGTAGCTTACTTATAGGACTTACGCAGATCCACTACGTTTAGTGCATTCTTGTTGTGTGTGGTGTGCTTCGCACACCACACACAACAAGAATGCACAATAATAAGTCCTGAATATTCAGGATGGTGCGATCGCCAACCCCGTTTCCCGATCAAACAAATGCAACTTATCCGGAGCCAACGCCAACCACAAATCCTCTCGCAACGAAACCCGCCGATCGGGCTCAACACGAATCTGAAGCAGCGGCTCATCTGCCACATCCGTTCGTCGCACCGTCAAATAGGTTTCCGAACCCAATGCCTCGACCCGCTCCACGCGCACAGGCAGATTCTTAGGAGCTGGAGCACTAATGCTAAAGTGCTCCGGCCGAATTCCAAGGCGAAGCGATCGCCCCTGATACGGCCTCAACGCTGGCTCCCAAAACTCCGGCAACGTCAGACGAAACTGACCATCGGCGATCAGCAACGGAGCCTGCACCTGCACCTCCAAAAAATTCATCGGTGGCGAACCAATAAATGCCGCTACAAATTCATTAGCTGGATGATTGTAAAGTTCTAGCGGCGTTGCGATCTGCTGAATTTGCCCCGCATTCAGGACAGCAATGCGATCGCCCATCGTCATCGCTTCCGTCTGATCGTGCGTCACATAGATGGTCGTTGTCCCCAACTTCCGCTGCAAATTCACGATCTGTGCTCGGGTTTCCGTCCGTAACTTTGCATCCAAATTCGATAGCGGCTCATCCATCAAAAAAACTTGCGGATTTCGTGCCATCGCTCGCCCCAGGGCCACCCGTTGCTTTTGCCCACCCGAAAGCTGCTTCGGCAACCGATCCAACAGGGTATCGATCTGAAGCATCTGTGCCACCGTTCGCACCCGCTGCTCCACCTGCCGCTCCGGTTCTGACCAATAGCGCAGCCCCTTGGGAAGAGGCCGAGTTGCCGCTACCAACGCCCGTTCCCAGGCTGAGTCATTGCCAACATTACCGGGAGCCTGCGATCGCCGCAGCCCAAAGGCCAGATTCTCGTACACCGACATGTGGGGATACAGAGCATAGCTCTGGAACACCATCGCAATATCCCGCTGCTTGGGAGGGAGGTCATTGACACGGCGATCGCCCACCCAAATATTGCCCCCCGTCACCGTCTCCAGCCCAGCAATCAGGCGCAGTAGCGTACTCTTACCGCAGCCCGATGGCCCCACCAGCACCATAAATTCCCCGTCATACACCGTCAGGTTAATCCGGCGCAGCACGCTTACCGCCTGACTATCGGCACCCTCCTCCGTAGAGGACGACGAGCGACCTTTCCGGGGGGGAAAGCTTTTGTAGATATTTTCGAGAACAACCTGCGCCACAGTAATTAGTTCAGAATTCGCTGAGGAAAGGGAGGAAACGACGACGCCCCGATTTAGTTGGGGCAATCGTAGAAACCAATCTGCTTATTCTCCCCTATTCTTCCGAATTTTCCTGTTGGTCGAGATCAGATTCTCCCTCTTCCTCATCGGGAGGTAACGGATCAGGGAGTACCTGGGCAATCTTCTCCCCCTTGGGCAGCTTCAATAGAGCCTCAGCAGCGACTGACCGGCTGGCAACAGGAATGTCATCGACGGGAATCAGAGCCATGCGATCGCCCTCCGTTCGCACTGTCAACGAGGTATTACTCCAGGCCGGAGCAAGCGATCGCAAGGTATCGGTCTTATTGGGGAACTGCAAGCCCTGCACACCTAAATCACCTCGATTGGCTAACCGCAAAGACGATGCCTGCCGCTGCACCCCAAAACCCTGGGTAGTCACCAGCACAAAGCTATCCTCAGGGGCCAGAGCAACACAACCGACCAAACTTTCGTTCTTACCCAGTCGCAAGGCCACCAGACCTTGAGCAGAACGCGCCTGAATGGGCAATTGCTCGTCGTTTACTTCAAACCGGAGCAACCGCCCACCTGTGGTGGCCAGCACCAAGTTATCTCCCGGAAAGGCCAAAATAGCCTGTTGCAGCTCATCATCCTCTTTCAGCTTGAGAGCCGTTAACCCTCGGGCGGTCAGGTTCGTAAATTCGCTCAACGGCAACCGCTTGATCCGGCCCTTGGTCGTCAACAAAATCAACTCCACTTCATCGACGGCATCCCCAAGCACAAACTGGGCCACGATCTCCTCGGGGCTACCGCCTTGGGGCAGCAGGGTCACCAGGGGGGTTCCCTTCGATTGCCGCGTGGTTTGAGGAATGTCGCGAACGGCGATCGCAAACGCCTTACCACTGCGCGTTAACACCAACACCTGCTGCCCAGTGGTTGCTGCTTCCACCTGGGTTGCCAGGTCGTCATACTCCACCAGTTTTTTGGGAGCCGGGGGTTCCAGGCGAGCTTGTTGACGCTGGAAGGCTTTCGGGGTGGAACGGCGCACATAGCCGCGTTGGGTGAACTCTAACACCACCTCATCTTCGAGCACTTCGGATTCCAACCCCGCCAAACCTTCCACTTCTTCTGCCCGTTCTGAAGCGCTCAGCACTTTCGTACGACGAGCATCGTTAAACTGTTTTCTGAGGCTCCGCAGTTCCTTCTTGAGGGCTTTCAGCAACTCTTTGCGCTCCGTCAAAAGTCGCTGTAGCTCCTGAATGCGGGTACGAATTTGATCAAAGTCGTCCTGAAGCTTTTGCCGCTCCATCCCGGTGAGTCGGCGCAGGGGCATGGAGAGGATGGCGTCGGATTGGCGATCGCTAAACCCAAACTGTGCCTGGAACTGCGTCTTCGCCGTCGTCCCATCGGGGGCATTCCGCAGAATATCGATAATGGCATCCAGGTTATCCAAGGCCCGCAGCAGTCCTTCCAGAACGTGGATCTGGTTTTCCGCCTTTTGCAATTCGTGGCGATACTGCCGGGTCAGGGTTTCCTCCCGGAAGGAGAGGAAATGCTGAAGTACCTCTTTCAAAGGCATCTGCCGGGGTTGGCCATCCACCAGAGCCAGGAAAATTGCGCCAAAGTTGACTTGCAGCGTCGTCATCTTGTAAAGCTTGTTCAGGAGCCGCTGGGGATTCTCCTCCCGCTTTAGTTCAATCACGACTCTCATCCCGTCGCGATCGCTCTCATCCCGAATGTCCTGAATTCCCTCCAGTCGGCCCTGGTTGGTTAGATCCGCTACCTTCTCAATCCAGGCTGCTTTGTTGACCTGGTAGGGCAGTTCCGTAATGATGATCGCTGGACGTCGATGCCGTCCTCGTCCTGGCTGAATCTCCTCAAACTGCGCCACTCCTCGCACAGGAATACTGCCCCGCCCTGTGCGATAGGCTTCTCGCACGCCATCCGTACCGACGATTTCGCCTCCCGTGGGAAAATCCGGGCCGGGGATGAAATTAAATAGCGCTTCATCCGACAGGTTGGGATTATCGATCATGGCAATCAACCCATCCACCACTTCCCCCAGGTTGTGGGGCGGAATGTTGGTCGCCATACCCACCGCAATTCCTGAGGAGCCATTCAGCACCAGGAATGGGAGCTGGGCTGGAAGAACAACGGGTTCCTGCTGAGAGTTGTCAAAGTTGGGGATGAAGTTGACGGTGGCTTCTCCAATCTCCGTCAGCATGGCCTCGTTGCTGACGGGAGAGAGGCGCGTCTCCGTATATCGCATCGCTGCTGGAGGATCGTCATCTACCGAGCCAAAGTTCCCATGGCCACCCAAGAGCGGATAACGGCTAGAAAAATCTTGCACCATCCGCACTAGAGCATCATAAACCGCCTGATCGCCGTGGGGGTGGTATTTACCCAGCACGTCTCCCACCACACGGGCGCATTTTCGGAAGGGGCGATCGGGCGTTAATCCCAACTCATGCATAGCGTAGAGAATGCGCCGATGCACGGGTTTCAGGCCATCGCGCACATCCGGCAGTGCCCGCCCTACGATTACACTCATGGCGTATTCCAGGTAGGATCGTTGCACCTCGGTATGGAGGGCCGTAGAAACGACATTTCCAGTGGGGAGGTTCAATTGCTCAGCCATGGTGTATCTTTAATCCTTCCAATGCAGATTAGGGGAAATGGTCAGGGGGCCGAAGATCGGTCAACGTGTCAGGTAAACCGTTCATCAGGTGTGCTTAAGTGACTATAGCGGTAACCACACCTCGCAACGATGGATTTTAGGGTAATTGGCCCTCCTTCTTTAAAAATTATGTGAAGGTGAGCAGGAAATGTTCCTCCTGAGGAACCTAAAAATGATGGGATAAGCTATTACTCCTAACAGACTGAGCCAGTGAAAGAATCATATTTTTTGAAAATGGCTGTGTTCTGTTTGTCAAAATGGCTCATTCTAAACACTATGCAGTAGGTTCACAATATGAAAACAGTGCTGATTGTGGAAGATGACCCTATTAATGCGCGGGTTTTCTCCAAAATTCTGACTAAGCGGGGTGGGCTAGACGTCAAGCACACCGAGAACGTTGACGAAGTGATGCAGATTGCGCGATCGCGCGAAGTCGACATCATCCTCATGGATGTTTCCCTCTCCCATAGTGTCTATCAAGGAAAACCTGTGGACGGCATTCGGATTACCCAGATGCTCAAAGAAGATCCCTCCACATCAGACTTGCCCGTGGTCTTGGTAACAGCCCATGCTATGGAGGGCGATCGCGAGACCTTCCTCAAGCAGAGCGGTGCCGATGGTTACATTTCGAAACCTGTCGTCGATCACCAGCAGTTTGTTGATCAGGTGATGGGGCTGTTGAAGTAGTCAAACTCAGCAGAGTCATTTCCTGGTCAGCCTTCTACGTGTTACACGTACATTTGTACCACATTGTCCTCCTTCCTGTGCAGCAACTTTAGTGAGTTCTCTACCGTCAGGTAGAGAAGAGTCCTCAATTTTTCCTGGGAGCTTGGTTTCCAGAGCGAAGAGGAGATATTGAGGCCATTTCCTTCTTTCTTAGCCATGCGTACTTCTTCTCAACTGGGTGGGTTCCATCAGGAATCCGGTTTTCGCTTGGTTCTACGACCTCTGCGACAATCTTTTCGACGCCTTTCCCTGTTTTTTCTGAGCCTTCTGATCTGTGCGCTTGTCGTAGCCCAACCCTGGGAAGCTATGCGAGCCGTTGCCCAACGCGTTCCTGCTTCGGCCCCCACAGAACTCCGAGGGGTTTGGCTGACCAACATTGATAGCAGCGTCATGTTCTCCCGTCGCAACCTGCGCAATGGGATGCAGCGCCTCGCCCGACTCCACTTCAATACGGTCTACCCCACCGTCTGGAACTGGGGCTACACCCTTTACCCCAGCCCTCTCGCTGAGCAGGTGATTGGTCGCGCCCAGCTCCCCGATCGCAGCCTGCGACGACGAGATGTGTTAGAGGAGGCTGTAGAAAACGGTCATGATATGGGCCTGGCAGTGGTGCCGTGGTTTGAATTTGGATTAATGGCCCCAGCGGATTCTGAGCTAGTCATTCGGCATCCCGACTGGGTCACCCAACGACGCGATGGCTCTAAGGTCATTATGGAAGGGATTTATCCCCGCGTGTGGCTCAATCCCTTTCACCCAGAAGTGCAGCAATTTCTTCTGGGTTTGATCGGGGAAATTGTCACCCGCTACGATGTGGATGGTCTGCAACTGGATGACCACTTCGGCCTGCCTGCCGAACTGGGCTATGACCCCTACACCGTCAACCTTTACCGTCAGCAACACAACGGGCGCACCCCTCCTGCCAACTCCCAAGACCCCGAGTGGATGCGCTGGCGGGCGAACCAGATTACGAGCTTGATGCAGCGGACGTTTACCACGATTAAACGGGTAAAACCCAATGCGATCGTTGCCCTCTCTCCAAACTCCCAAGACTTTTCCTACAACCACTACCTTCAAGACTGGAGCTCCTGGGAACGAGCCGGTTATATCGAAGAATTAATCCTCCAGGTTTATCGCGACAACCTGACAGGTTTCACCCAGGAGTTAAATCATCCTGCTGTCCAGCAAGCCCGCAGCCACATTCCCGTAGCTGTTGGTGTACTTGCAGGATTACGCAATCGTTTGACAGACCAAAACCTCTTGCAACAACAAATACAAGCTATACGCGATCGCCAATACGCGGGAGTTTCCTTCTTCTTCTACGAAACCCTAAACGGACGAGACAATATGCTCCAACAACTGTTTAGCAGCCCTGCGCAGCGGCCCCTGGTCGCTTCTGCTCAACGCCGGTAACGGTATACTCACGTCTTCTCAATAGGGAGATGCGCCTACTGTTATACGCCTTGCTCGGGTGGAGCATAAATAATCCTAGGCATTTTCATTAAGACAAAAGGAGTGAGTGCAAAGCACTCACTCCTTTTGTCCTAATGAAAATGCCTATAGCGATAACCATAGCCTTATGGTTCAGAACCACAAAGAGAGAGGATGGGTGCTTTGCACTCATCCTCTCTCTTTGATAACGAAACAAACCAGTGCTAAGGCTGCTGTAGCCGCGCCACCACTTCGCGAACGCGAGGAAGCGCTAAAAACGACTGCGTTTGCGACAGCAACCGATCGCCCCACAAATTTTCCTTCAAAAATTCCACATCCGCATAGCGAACATCTAATTGGAGTGCCTGCTGCCCTTCCGTAATTGCCGCCTCTACATCTCCTTTGCTGTAGAGGGCGATCGCCATGGCCAGCCTCGGTTCCGGTTGCAGCTCATCAATTGCTACGGCCGTCCGCCATTGTTCCAGGGCTCCATCAACATCGCCCTGCTCGTACAGCACCAGGCCGATGTTGTTAATCGCAGGCCAAAAATTTTCTTCTATCTCATAGGCATCCTGATAGGCTGCGATCGCCTTGTCATACTGCTTCAGCTTGAAATACGAATTACCCAGGTCAAACAGCGCCCCTGGTTCCTCTGACTGGATACGCAGCCCAGCCTGCAACGATTCCACCGCCTGACCGTAATTCTGTGTACGGAAGTAAGCGGTACCCAGGGCAAACAAAACAGCCGCATTCTCGCGATCAAAATTACGTGCCTGTTGCAGCGCCGTAATTGCTGGCTCCTCCTGCCCCACCTGAAGATACAAACTCCCAAGCAGCGCCCAAATTTGTGGATCGTCTGGAATCAGTTGAGTTGCTAATTGGGCACGCACCAGGGCCAAGTCAAACTGCTGAAATTGGGCTAACTGAGCTGACTCCTGGGCCAGAATTAATCCCTGTTCCCGTAACCGTTGGGCATCTAATTGCGGTACGTGAGGCACTAAAGCCTGACTGTAGACCGGCTTCCCAAGCCCTACCAGACCACAGAGAAGAGAAATAACAATGATAGAACTCCGCTTTACCACACGCTTCACCACGATTTTTGCCCCAGTTTGATTGAACCCATTCCACAAGGCGTTTTCTTGAGCAAGGCAGCCTTGGGCTCAAGACATTTTCCCAATTGTAGGAGATGGACTGAAAATGGCTGCCCTTTTACTCACAGATTGCCATAGCAATTCTTATCCTCAATCTCCCGCCGTCGTCCGGGAAAGCGTGGCAATCTTCTAGCTGTCACAAAAGCTTTGGTTGTCAGGATGCTGTAGTTTTTACCTAACCTCGGGGATAAGCTGAAGTGTTCATTTTGGTGTTTTCGAGTACTGCGCAATACGCAGCAGCACTCGAAAACGCCTTAACCCGAACTCCGATTACCTAACGTCTTCTCACAAACTCAAATTTCAAACGTGTGGTTGGTTGTTGGTAGAGGTACGATAAGCACCCTCCCACAACAACCAGCCACACGTTTAGAGCAACATTCGTCAGAACTAAGGAGATTTCCAGATAAGAACTTCCCCATTGTTTGGAAAAAAGGCGCGGCTTCGCCGCGCCTTTTTCCCAAATAATGGGGATATTGTTTCTCAGAAATCTCCTAAGGCTCTGATGTTAGATTCTGGGACTCCAAATTCGCCTGAGCATTGCGTCGGAGCATGGCTGGCTTGATACGCCGCAAGGCAGAACCCTGAAAGCGATCGCCCCATTCCTCATCCGACAACTCTGCCAGTTCCGCCAAAGTTGGGTTGACATTCCACGGGTATGGCTGAAAGTCGGCCACATCTGTTTGTTGGGCAAACCGTTGATTCCAGGGACATACATCCTGACAAATGTCACACCCCGCCACCCAACCCTGCAGATTCGGTTTGAGAGCTTCTGGCAGATCTTCCGCTCGGTTTTCAATCGTGTGGTAAGCAATGCAGCGGTTGGCATCGACAACAAAGGGTTGGGCGATCGCCCCCGTTGGGCACGCTTCCAGGCAGCGAGTGCAAGTTCCACAATGCTGCGTATGGGGAGAATCTGGGATCAGGGGCACATTCGTTAACACCTCCCCCAAAAACACCCAGGAGCCATACTCCCGCGTAATCACATTGCTGTTCTTCGCAATCCATCCCAATCCGGCCCGCTCAGCCCAAACCTTATCTTGAATGGGGCCTGTGTCAGCATAATAGCGAGCTTCAATTCCATCCCCTTGCTCTAACAGCCACCGGGTCAGAGCCTTCAGGCGTTTATCCATTACCCGGTGGTAATCGCGCCCCCAACCGTAACGCGCAATCTTGGCATGACCGGGTTCGGGCGATCGCTCCTGCCCTGCGTAATAGTTCAACGCCACGGCAATCACTGACTGCACTCCCGGCATCACCTGACGCACATCCTGCCGAGCCGGGCGCGCCATCCAGGCCATATCCGCCTGATACCCCCGATCCAACCACCGTTGAAGATGCACAGCAACGGCCTGATCCCAGCCATCTACTGCCGCAATTCCCACCTTATGAAAACCCAATTCCAACGCCTTCTGCTTCACGGCTACAGCGTCAGGCCATTCCCTCTGTCGCTCCTTATCGGCCATCATCCACAATCCTCCAATCTCTATCCCTGCGATCGCCATCCGATACGCCGATACACCGAGATAACGCGCCCCTCCTTTACTGTAATGAGCTCCCTAAAAAGCAGCGAAGGATTATTCAGCATCACGTCGCCTCAAAAAACTATGGCAGATCATCCACTACATCACCCAAACCTGACCTGAAACCCACAGATGCGAAGCGATCCAACACCACCCATGCAAAGTTTTAAACACATCCTGCTATTCAACGTCAGTTCGGGATAAGCCGAACCGCCCTTATTGCGTGCGCGACGCGCACGCAATAAGGGGCTTTTTCGAGTGCCGCGCGACGCGCGGCACTCGAAAAAGCCCTTAACCCGAACTGAGGTTATTCAAAATCTGCACACAAAGGAACAGACATTTTTGGTGAAACGTCTACTGCACCAACATCTCGCCCCAGCAGAAGCAATTAAAACCAAGAACCTTGCTGTGTTATGGCAAAACGATGGCACAGCAAGGTTCTTGGTTTTAATGAATACTTGATTTTTCGCACGCGAAGCGCGCGAAAAATCAAGCGCAGAACTTTAGAGCGCAGCCTAGTAGAGTTCTTCTTCCTGGTGGGTCAGGATGGTGCAGTCAGAGGTGGGGTAGGCAACGCAGGTGAGAACATAACCTGCTTCGATCTGATCATCATCCAAGAAGGATTGGTCAGACTGGTCTACCGTGCCTTCTTTGATCTTGCCAGCACAGGTGGAGCAAGCACCCGCGCGGCAGGAGTAAGGAAGGTCGATGCCTTGCTCTTCAGCAGCATCCAGAATATAAACGTCGTCAGCGACATCAATCGTTGTATTCAGACCTTCAGACTCGTTAATTAAGGTGACCTTAAAAGTTGCCATGCAACAATCCTCTCAATTCTGAAAACGGCTTTAAGCGCTTACCGCACAAAGATCAAGATACCTCTTTGAGGGCAAACTCTCCTTCTGATACTACGAGAAAACTTATACCCTGTAACCGTATCTTGCCCCTAAGGGTGAACGGGATTCGTAATGAAAGGCTGGGTATTAATGTCAGATTACTTATACTTGCGAAAACGCATCTGGCAAGAAAGACCATCCGATGCGACGATCACTACCCCTTAAAAAAGAAGCTCAAAAAAACTGTCCTCTCCAAACTTGAAATCAGTCGTCAGGCAAGCATTAGAAACAACACTGTATCTGGCTCTGAGAGGCATTTATAGCTCAAAAGTCTAGAAATTTTGACCGTTCTCAGAAAAGTTTATGGCCAGCGAACTCAAGGTCTACACTCTACGAGTTGCAGGCTTCGTGTAGTTCAAAGCACCTCAGCTAATCTATAGCTAGACTTGATATCTACGAATAATTTTGGACAAGGAATCAGCCTGCTTCTGCCAGGATTATCCATGTAATAGGAAAAGATTATTTATGCATCAGCCTGAGGAACTTCAGATGGCCTTTCTCAAACGGTAATTTTTCCACGAAAATCATCCTCTGACCCATAAAATCGACCATCTGACCCTACAATTTAGTGTTGCTGAATACAGGGACAGATCCACTTATATTTATGGATTCCATTGGGGTTGGTATTGTTGGGACAGGGTATGCCGCAAAAGTGCGTGCAGAAACCTTTCACGGGGACAGGCGATCACACTTAGTTGCCATGGCTGGGCGCAATCTAGAAAAAACGCAGGAGCTAGTAGCCCCCTATGGTGCGATCGCCCTCACCGACTGGCATGCCCTCGTCACTCACCCCAGCGTTGATCTGGTCGTTATTGCAACCATTAACCGGGATCACGGAACCATCGCCCGAGCTGCCCTGGAAGCTCACAAGCATGTCGTGCTGGAATATCCCCTGGCTCTCACCGTCGCCGAAGCTGAGTCTTTGCTGGAACTAGCCGCATCCAAACAACGGCTGCTCCACGTTGAGCATATTGAATTATTAAGTGGGATTCATGGGGCGATCGCCCAATCCCTCCCCGAAATTGGCACACCGTTTTATGTACGGTATACCGATCTGACTGCCAAACGCCCTGCTCCTGACCGATGGAGCTACCACAATGATTTATTTGGCTTCCCCTTTGTGGGAGCACTTTCACGCATCCACCGTCTAACGAATCTATTTGGTTCTGTTGCTCACGTTTCCTGCGAGTCCCGGTTTTGGGGAGACGGGTTACCCGGCCAAGCCTTCACCACATGTATCGCCTCAGCCCAGCTAAAATTTACCAACGGGTTGATTGCCGATGTGGTGTACGGCAAAGGTGAGGCCCTCTGGAGTGATGAACGGGTTTTACTCATTCATGGAGAACAGGGTGCCATTCAGATTGCTGGAGAAGTTGGCACGCTGATTTTGGCAGATCAGGAGCGATCGCTCGATTTGGGTAGCCGTCGTGGGCTCTTCGCCAAAGATACTGCTATGGTGCTGGACGCCCTAACCTTGGGCCAGCCCCTATATGTCACGCCTCAAGAGAGCCTATACGCCCTGCGAGTTGCTGAAGCCATCCGTTGCGCCTCGGAAACCGGACGCGTTGTGAGTGTAGATTAATATTGTCCTCACGAAAAACTCATCTTTTACCGTCATAATCTGAGAAAAGTTTTAGGGGATCATTCTCAACCGGATTCCCCCTTGGGCTTAGCTCAGCGGCCGGAAGTCTACCTTTTTAGGGACCTAGCAAGCATTTCTTTGGATCGGATCAGAGTACAAAGATTGTCGCTATAATCATCATCATCAATTCTGAATTTTTGTTTCACAACTTAACAATCCGGTATTTTTCTTAAGGGCAATGGCAATGACTACTACCTCCTCAACCCAGACACGCCTCATCCAGTTCCTCCGAGACGAACTGGCTATCCCCGCCGCGTCCATTGCCGTTGCTTTGAAGCAGGGTCAGGACTCCAACATGCTGCCGATGGTGCTCTGGCAGTACGGCCTCATTACGCTGGAGCAACTCGACAAAATCTTCGACTGGATGGAAACTGCCTAACCACCACCACTCAAACTACCGGATGCGGAAAAGGGGCCGCTTGGCCCCTTTTTTGTCCCCTATATTCATAAGGTCTCACGCCCTTCAAAACGAGAAGATTATCGTTGAGAAGTCGCGCTCCGTATAGCTTTTCAACAATAATCTTTTCTAACCAGCTTCAGTAAAGCTATAGAAGAGAGCGATTATCTTAAATGTCAAGCCTGTTATGAGATCGCATAACGCGGTAGGCATCTTGTCGTAGACAAAAATTCAGCACAACTATCCAACTCTAAATCGTTTTTAGAGTCTTG
>NZ_JAMPLB010000063.1:0-36969 GCF_039962325.1 Leptolyngbya sp. PL-A3 | reverse complement strand
AAAAACAAGCCAGGGGTGATCATGCTATCGGTACAAAATCTCAGCGTTACATTTACGATGTATGACCAGGGATTGACCCAAAAGCAATTGACGGTCATTACAGAATTGGATTTGGAGGTTCGTGCAGGGGAAGTCGTTGCCATTGTAGGGGCAAGTGGGTCTGGCAAAAGCTTGCTAGCCCATGCGGTGCTGGGGCTTCTACCAGACAATGCCCACATAAGTGGGGCAATCGCCTTCAAGGGTGAACCGCTGACCCCTCAACGCTGTCAATCTTTGCGAGGTAAAGAGATGGCGTTAATTCCTCAATCGATCGGCTATCTTGATCCGCTGATGCAGGTCGGTCAACAGGTCAGGCGGGTGGCACAACTGGGTGGTTTGTCCAAACGGCAGGCTACACAAACAGTCGATCGCACCTTCTGCCGCTATGATCTGCATCCCAACGTTCAGCAATACTATCCATTCCAAATCTCTGGCGGTATGGCTCGTCGAGTTCTTGTGTCCACAGCCGTTGTGAGCCAAGCCGCTCTGGTCATTGCAGATGAGCCCACGCCTGGTCTTCATCCCGATGTGGTGAAAGAAACCCTGAATCACCTACGCGAACTGGCAGACGAAGGCAAAGGGGTTATTCTTATTACTCATGACATTGAGGCGGCTCTTCAGGTAGCTCATAAAGTGGCCGTCTTCTACGCTGGTACGACAGTTGAAATTGCAAACGTCAGAGATTTTTTTGAAGGTACAATTCGCCATCCCTACACCCAGGCCCTATGGCGATCGCTCCCCCAAAACGATTTCATCCCGATACCCGGTAGCCAGCCCAGCCCGGACGCATTGCCCGTCGGTTGTTTATTTAGCGATCGCTGCCTCTGGGTAACAGAAGCTTGTTGTGCGGCACGCCCTCAGTTTCGTATCGTTCGGGGCGCGCCTGTACGCTGTATTCACGCGGAGAATCACCATGCTAATTGGTAAAGAACTTTCCTATCGCTATAATCCCAAGCATGAGTGGATTTTGCGCGATCTTAGTGTGGCGATCGCTCCTGGTAAAGTAGTGGGGTTAATGGGGCCATCAGGATTTGGCAAAACAACCCTGGGAAAACTTTTAGCGGGCTACCTGAAACCCACCAAGGGCCGTGTGACGATCAACCATCAACCCCTCCCCTTGCGGGGCTACTCCCCTGTGCAGTTAATTTTTCAAAACCCAGAGTTAGCTGTTAATCCTCGATGGCGTATTCGTAGAATCTTACAAGAGGGACACAACCCATCGCCTGATTTCATGGAGGCTTTGGGCATTCATAAAGACTGGCTGAATCGCTATCCCCATGAGCTCAGTGGAGGAGAACTGCAACGCATTGCTGTGGCTCGCGTTCTTAATTCCTCAACCCGCTATCTCATCGCGGATGAAGTGACAGCGATGCTGGATGCCAACACTCAAGCGTTAATCTGGCAAGCAGTGCTCCATTATGCCCGCACCTACGAAGTTGGGCTGCTCGTCATCAGCCACGAACAGATGTTGTTGAATCGGTTGTGCGACCACATTCTTGATCTAACGCAAAAAACAACCCATGATAGGGTTGCATCAGGAGTACGGTCCAATTGAAACATTTGCCACGCTTCAATCGCTTCGGGGTAATCCTGATGCTGTCGCAGACGCTCTTAAGCACGAAACCCAAGCCCGATTAGAAGTCGCTGGAGTGGAAGTTATGGATGCTCGAATTACGCATTTAGCTTATGCCCCTGAAATTGCCCAGGCAATGCTACGCCGTCAGCAGGCCACTGCGGTTATTGCGGCAAAAGAACGAATCGTTGAAGGGGCAATGGGCATGGTCGAAATGGCACTCACCCGTTTAAGTGAACAACGGGTAGTCGAATTGGACGAAGAACGTAAAGCAGCCATGGTCAATAATCTCCTCGTCGCCCTGGTTTCGGAAAATTCCACTCAACCCATTATCAATACAGGTACGTTGTATACGTGAGTGACAAGAAGAAATTTCTGCTCCGCATTGATCCGGAGCTGTATACCGTGTTGGAGAAGTGGGCTGCCGATGACCTCAGAAGCGTGAATGCTCAGGTTGAGTATCTGCTGAAACAAGCTGCTCAAAAGTCTGGGCGCTGGAAAAAGGCACCTCACAAGAATACAAATGGCTCTTGAGCCAAAAGCAACAAATTCAGAATGCACTATGTCAGAACCTTTGAGTCGCGAACAGCGCTGGGAAATTGTAAAAACCTTATTACAGAGGGACAACCTGCAGGACGAAGCAATCCAGGCATTCCGTCAGGTATATCCGAACGTTCCTGACGAGATGCTGAGTACCGCTGTTTTTCACACCTATGTGGACGGAATTGGTGCGGCAATTGATTGGTTAGTTGATTTAGAGCGATTTCTCCAAGCCCCCAACCGTAAACTTAATCTCGGTATTACCTACCACTTGCTCTACCACCTCTACAATTGGTACCAGTTTAGTGAGTTGCTGCCAGACGGAAGAACAGGCATGTTAGAACGGCTCAAGGAAATTAAGGAATTGGTTGCAGACGGAGAGTTAGAGTCAATTCTTGCAACTGTTGAAGAAATAGAATCCATGCTCGAAGGCAGCCGAAACTACCCCAATTTCCGGTGAACAGCCACATAACTACATGCCCAAAGCCGAATGAGGTCAAGGAGTAAGGCCATAGAAAGAGAGGTTGTGGGTGGGCGATCGCTCCCACCCTAAGCCCAATCCTCAAATCCTTCTAAGTTTCGCGAATTCCAGATAGAGATAACGTTTCTATTGGTGCAGCCAGATAGGATTAGCTATTTTTATTCACCGAAACATCATTGAATATAAAAAGTAATCCCATGGCTTGAAGTACGCTTGCTATTAATCCTTTACTTGTAGCAATGCTAATAAAATCCAAATCAGGAGACAAAGGGGTAGATGCTTAGTGGTGCAGAAAAGTCTTAAAAGCCTTGTGAAATGTGAAGGTGAGCGAAGCCAAAGCTATCAGCATTGCTCAGCAATTATCTGAAGGCACTTCCATCAAAGGCACGGCTCGCTTAACTCAGACCCATCCGCAAACGGTCCGACGCATGGCCCTGCGCAGTGGGGGTCATGCCCAAGTGTTCCATCAGAACAAAGCTCAGAAATTAAAGGTGCGCACCTTAGAGATGGATGAACGGCATGGGTATGTAGAGGATAAGACGCAGCCGTTATGGGATGCGGTGTCGATTGATGCGATGAGCAAGTTTATCGTGCAACTGGAAGTTGGGGAACGCACTGAGGTGTTGTTTGAAGCGTTAATGCGCCATAGTGCAGGGCGCTTAGAAAACCCACAGGACTTGCTACTGATGACTGATGGGGCACCACTATATCGAACACTATTCGGGGAGATCTTCGGAGTTCCCTACTTCCCCCCCGTCAAACGTCTCTGGGGCGTCCACCGAAACAACGCTATCGCATTCCCCGCACCCTGGCTCATGGGCAAGTGGTTAAGCATACCTCCGCTCGTCGCTTGGTCTCGATGGAGATTGTCAAGGCTCATGGCCGTTGGAGACGCATTGAGCAAGGCTTGGACGAATTGGGCTACCACCAGCCCAACACCTCGGCAGTGGAGCGTTTCAATGCGACCGCTCGTCGTATGAATGCCCATCAAGTGCGCCGTTCTTTAGCCTTTTCTCACCGGGTCGATACCCGCCGGGCACTCGCTTGGTGGTCGGTCTGTGTGTACAACTGGGTCAGGCCTCATCGGAGTTTACGGCAACGTTTACAACAACCCCAAGGTAAGCGGCTGTATCAGCAACGAACTCCTGCAATAGCCATGGGCTTAACCAACCAAATTTGGAATGTGGGTGACCTGCTACGTTATGTGGTCTACCCCTAAGCTTCAGGGGGGGTGAGATAATCTCACCTTTCTACCGAACAAACGCTGGCACCAGAAACTCAACTGAGACAGGTGAAATACTTAAATAACCGGATTGAGCAAGACCACCGCAACATCAAGCGAATTACGAAGCCAATGCTGGAGTTCAAGTCGTTCCACAGTGCTAGACGAACCTTAAGCGGAATCGAGGCGATAAATATGATTCGCAAAGGACAGGTTCAGGGGGTTGAAAGAGGCGATGTGCGATCACAAGTAGAATTCGTGTCTCAAATTTTTGGACTTGTTGCTTAATTGAGTCCAGACCAAGCCATTTGTTCGTTCCCGTTGGTTTTTGCGACAGAGCCCCTCAGGTTGAGTACCCAGTTCTGACAGTTTCACTGAGATTAGATTGGAAGCCGGATAATAAACTCAGCTCCCTGCCCGATTTCAGATTGAACTTCTAGATTGCCACTATGATTCTTAACTACGATTTGACGGGCAATCGCCAAGCCTAATCCGGTTCCCTTCCCTACGCTCTTCGTGGTAAATAAATAGTCAAAGATTCTAGCCTGGGTAGCTTGACTCATACCTTTTCCATTATCTTGAATGCAAATTATGATTTGATCTGCAACGTGTTTTGTATTGATTGTGATCTCCTGAGGATTCATAGTGAGATCTGTAGGAGATTGAGATTGTGCCACTTCGTCAAACATATCAATGGCATTTGCCAGAATATTCATAAACACTTGATTGAGTTGTCCTGGGAAACATTCGACAAGTGGCAAATCCCCATAGTTACGAACGACTTCAATTGCAGGACGGTGTTCATTCGCTTTCAGACGATATTTGAGAATCAGCAACGTACTCTCCAGACCTTCATGCAGATTCATACTGACTTTGTGTTCAGTATCCGCACGAGAAAAGGTACGAAGACTAATGCTAATGGATTTAATACGATCAGTTGCTCCTTGCATTGAGTCGAGTAGTTTGGGGAAATCCTTCAGCAAAAAGTCCAAATCAATCTCTTCGGCATTGGCTTGGATGGGTGCGGCTAGGTGAGGGGTATATTCTTGATAAAGCGCTAAATGTCCTAGCAAATCATGGATATAATTTTTAGCGTTGTTGATGCTGCCGTTGAGAAAGCCGATCGGATTATTGATCTCATGGGCAACTCCAGCCACTAGGTTTCCCAGCGTTGCCATCTTTTCATTCTGGACGATCTGCAACTGAGATTGCTCAAGTTGTTGAGCATAGTTTTGCGCTTGCTGATACAACCGGGCATTTTCCAGAGAAATGGCGGTTTGGGCACATAGCAGGTTCAACAGTTCGACGCGATCGCTCGTAAATGCTCCCACTGTAACCCGATTCTCCAAATATAAAATGGCGGTTAATTTGCCCTGCTGAAGAATGGGAACACAAAGTAGGCTTTTGGGTTGTTGCCGCACCACATAAGTATCCCTCGCTAGCATCGGGTGAGCACCTGCATCTACAATCACCACTGGCTCACAGTTGCGTTTTACTGCATGAATGACCGCCTGGGCAATTTCTGAGCTGCTGGATACTGGAACGGATTGAATCCGGGCAGGACAATCAATGGTTGCAATCGCTTCAATAAACCACTCCTGTTCCTGGGGGCGCAGCAATACCGCTTTGTCTGCGCCAGCGCTTTCCAGTACAATCTGGAGCAAGGTTTCCACAAGGCGATCGAGATGAATCTCGCTAGATAGGGTTTGGGACGCTTTGAGAACGGTGGCAAGGTCGAGGGTGGCAGAAATACTGCTGCTGCTGGAAGTGGAGGGCTGTGTTTTGGAAGTCTGGAAAGCGATGGAAAACTCTGACACAAACATCGTATCTGTGGTTGAAAGAGAAGGTGATTGCTGTTGCAGAATTGGGGTCAGGAGATGAGCATAGCGGTGTTCTAAGTCCTGAACTTTTGCTTTTGCACCCCAGCAGGTATAGCCATAATAAGCATTGAACAAGTGATCCTGAGCCAGTCTTTCCTTACCCCAATCCAGGTAGAACTTTGCAGCTAGTTCGTTGGCTAAAGCTTCTTCATGGATATAACCGTTTGCTTTCGCTCCAGCAATTGCGCGATCGTAATAGTCAATTGCTTCAGAACGTTGTTGCAGAACGCGATACTTTTCAGCCTGGACTAAATCATATTTATGTTGAAAATTTGCGGGACAGTGGTGTGCATACTCCTGCAGGCGATCACCATATCGGGTAGCAATGGCAATTGCATTCTGATGTAGCTCTTCAGCAACGCCTAGAGCATAGGCAGCTAAGTAGACCAACGCACCATAGAAGTAGAATAAAGGGATAGTTAATTGTCCAGGAACATGATCTAAATACTCTTCTTTATCCGCATGGTTTAGTCCTTCGTTAGGGTTTTCGAAGAAACAGCACAGCATCAACTTATAGAGATGCAGATGATGTAATGCTTCTCGGTTGTTAAATTTCTCATAGTACAGACGTGAAGTAGGTTCGTCGTAAACCTCTCCTTGCAAAATCCAAGGGGTTTCTACAGTCCTCAATAAATTTAGAACAACTTGCCGAATCATGACCGTGTAATCTAAGGGCAAAGTTTGCTTCATTGCGCCAATTTCTTCACAGCGAAACAGAAGTTTTTGATCAAGTTCCGCCAGGTTTTGTCCTAAGAAGAAAGATAATCGACATTCATGATAAGAATTGAAAGCTGTATAATTTAGCGTTCCTGATTCTAGTCCGTTCTGATAACCTGTGAATAGGATAGGGAGACATTCCTTGAGATGTAATTTCCAAGGAAAAATGAACGCGCCAATCATACAAAGAATTTTGGCGGCAAATCCCCGATTATTAATGCGAGCAAGTAACGTTAACGCCAGTTCACCGAATTCACATCCCTGTTGAATTCCTGCATCTGAGCGGCAAAGTGATACCCCGTAAGTGGTATACATCATAATCGACGGGGAGGAGTTGCCATGGGTGATCGATAACTGTACTCCTAATCCAGAGAAGAACGGAAGGGACTGAGGCATTACCACATAGGTCGCGGTAAAGAGCGGATCCAGCAGACGCAGACAAGCGAGAGCTTCGGGGTTCGTCATCTCGGGGAGATTACCAAGATTAGAAATACCTTGTTCATTAATATGTTCATTAATAAGATTAATAATATCTTTACTGCTAGCTTCTGTGAGTTCCTCTGGAATATCGTTATATAAAAGTTTAAGTGCTTGTAAACCTGTCTTTAGTGCTTCGATAAACTCTTGCTTAGCGATCAAAATCAGTATTTTAATTTCATACCCTTCTATGTAATCAATAAATTCTCGAGCGTTGGCAGTAATTTCTACCATTAATGTTTCCGCTTGGTCAAAGTTACCCGCGAAATAGGAGACTGTCATTGCCCGGCGATGCAGTGACAGAGTTAACTCGTAGCACTGCTGCCACCCGTGATGTTGTAAAAGCTGAATCCCGGTATTGAAATAATTGAAAGCAGGTTCGTAAGCAACAGCTAATTCGGCTTTTTTTCCAGCTATTAAGTTGAGATGTGCTAATTCCTGACAAGCAAGGGTTTGGGGTTTATCCCTGTAGCCTAAATTTAAGTGATTGACGATCTCAAAAATTTTGGAGCCGGTTGGTTCAGGAGAGGTATTTAGCAATAGGTGTCCAATTGCCCAGTGGGTTGCGTGCTTTTCATGCTCCGGAATTAAGGAGTAGGCGGCTTGTTGGACACGATCGTGGAGAAACTTGTAGGTTACCGTTTGCGAGGTTACAGTGGCATCCTGAGCCTCTCGTTGCAAATAAAACTTGTAAATCTGACTCTGAGGTAGGATCAAGCCTTCCTGCAACGCTCCCCACAACGCAGAAGCGATCTCTGTTTCAGACTTTTCTGAAACGATCGCTAGAGTTGCCAGATCAAACTGATTGCCAATACACGCCGCTAATTTCAATGCCTGTTGGCTTTCTGCGGGCAACTTCTGCAATTGCCGTGCCATAAATTCCACGACATCATTGTTCAACGATAGGGTCTTAACCTGAGTAATGTTGCATTCCCAGTGGCATCGATCGTGATTGAAACTAATGCATCCTTCTTCGTGCAGAGTCTTGAGAAACTGAGTTGTGAAAAAGGGATTGCCCTGCGTTTTTAGATTAATGGTTTCGCTAAGCGATCGTGCAAGTTCAGTAGAACAATTTAAGGTATCCGCAACCAGATGGTTAACATCTTCAAAAGCAAGCGGTGCTAGGGTAAGAGTATGAACCGTTTTCTCTACTTGCTCAAGTTCCTTGACCGTAATCAGTAATGGGTGTGTAGATGATACTTCATTGTCTCGGTAAGCACCCAAAATTAGCAAATAGCCATCATCTCCCATCAATAATTTAACTAACTGAAATGATGTTAAATCTGCCCATTGTAAATCATCTAGAAAAATGACTAAGGGATGTTCATCCGTGGTAAAAACAGCAATAAACTTCTGAAATAGCAAATTAAATCGATTTTGGGCAGCACTGCCGGATAGCTCTGGTACAGGCGGTTGTTTGCCAATAACTTGTTCCAGTTCAGGAATGACTTCAATCAAGACCTGTCCACTATCTCCCACCGCGGCTAAAATTTGGGTTTGCCATTGCACCAATTGTTCGTCCGATTCCGAAAGCAGTTGCCTAATCAAATCGCGCAATGCTTGAACAAAGGCAGATAGAGGAATATTGCGATTGAACTGGTCATACTTACCTTGAATGAAATAACCGTGCTGTTGCACGATTGGCTTCTGTACCTCATTGATGACAGCCGTTTTTCCAATGCCCGAAAATCCTGCAATGAGCATCAATTCGCTCTGCCCTGGATGCTGTGTCTTTCCATCTTCGGTTGTAGGGAAATGTTGACTGACACCCGCCGATTGGCCACTCACCCGCTTGAAGGCTGCTAATAGGCTCGCGACTTCCTGTTCTCGACCATAAAGCTTTTCGGAAATGACAAATCGGTCACGCAAATCTCGTTGCCCTAATTCAAATTCGGAGATCGCGCCAGTTTCTTCCCACTGAATTAAACACTGTTCTAGATCCTGCTTGAGTCCTCTAGCACTTTGATAGCGATCTTCAGCATTCTTGGCCATCAATTTTGCGACTATCCGAGCAACCATCGTCGGTACACCCGCATTCACCTGGTTAACAGGTACAGGCAGTTTAGCGATGTGACAATGCACCAATCCCGATGGGTCAGATGCTTCAAACGGCAGCCGGCCACTCAATAACTGATACAGCGTAACTCCCAACGCATAAAAATCAGCACGATAATCAATCCCCCGATTCATGCGTCCCGTTTGTTCCGGCGCGAGATATGCTAGAGTTCCCTCCAAAACATTGGGGTTCTGAATCTCCTGCGTTTCTCTAGGCAGCAATGATGCGATACTGAAGTCAATCAGCTTAATCTGTTTAGAGTCTGGCTGAATCAGAATATTGGCAGGTTTGATATCTTTGTGCACGACTCGATGCTTCCCTAGGTCGTGAAGAATATCTGCCATTTGGAGTGCGATTTCCAAGACCTCTGACACCTGAAGGACATGCTGATGCAGGTATCGCGCTAGCGAAATACCACCTACATCCTCCATCACTAGGGCATAACCACTGCTGATTGATTCCAGGCACAGAGGTCTCACAACACCAGAGATTGAGAGATTTTGGGCGATCGTATACTGATTGCGGAACTGCACCAATTCACTAAAACTAGGATACTCACACAACACCTTAATCACCACAGACTGATTTTGAGCAGATTCAACCGCTCGATATACGGTGGTTCTAGTGCCCTGATAAAGTTGTTCCACAATGGTGTAACCAGGAATGTGAGGCAATGAACCAGAGGAGAGGTTTTCTGAGACCGTCATAGATACTACGGGATGTCTGAATGAAGTTAGGCTGAGTTTCCCTCAGAGTGCCCAGAACCAGAGCGACCATACCAAAGATTGCACCAGGAAATCATTTCGTTGGCAAATAAATAGGAAAATTGACAATGAGGATTTTAAGCAACTCCCATAAGAAACTGTTTATAAAAGTCAATTAAGGAGGTTTCTGCATAAGAATTTACCCAGAATGTTGGTGCTTTGCCCGCGAAGCGGGCAAAGCACCAACATTCTGGGGGTAATTTCATTACTGGAAATCTCCTAAGCAGTTTTCTGATCCCAGGTTCGTCTGTTTTTGGTAAGTCTTCGTAGCATCAATCGAATCATCACCACATAAATCATACCTTCGTGATTCTCTGGTAATCGTTCATAGTCTCAGTTAAGAATTCGGTCATTCTCCAGCCAAGTTCAAGTCCGCTCTACTATCCATCGCTTCGGTTCCACCTGAAACCCCTTAGCATCCTCTGCTCGTTGGCTAATTTCAACCTCGACTTGTCGTCCTTCTCGCTCAAAAAAGTGCTGAACCAACTTTCCCAAATCCCCTCGATCCCCCTTATCCTAGGCTCCATACTCTAGCGGAGAAACGCAGGGTGAACTGGGTTTCGGAGAGAAAAGTTGCTTCTTCTACTGCAACAATTAGAACAGTTATACAAAGCTTTTGAGAATGGAATATTCCCAACTTGTATCCGATTCCTTCTGGCTGCCGAACTCTGTCAATCGGAACGTTCATAGTCTCCCCCAATTACCGTCCTCCTCTGAAGTGGTAGTCATTGGTGGAGGGATCTCTGGTGTAAGTGTTGCTTATAACAAGTAAGGTTAAATGCACACAACAAAAAGCAAGGTGACGCAAAGCGTCACCTTGCTTTTTGTTGTGTGCATTTAACACGACATGATATTACTGGTTAGGGCAACTCGGTGTTGATGTGTTGCTGTTGGAGGAACGAGGATTAGCGGAAGGTGCAACTGGGCGTAATGGAGGACATCTAGCCTTTGGGTCTAACAAAGATTTGATAGATGCGATCGCTGCACACGGAGTAGAAGAAGCCCTAATAATTTGGCGCTTCACACAAGACGTTGTGGAACTGATCCGACAATTTATCGATCGCCATCAGGTAGATTGTGATCTGCATTTCAATTCTTTGGCAACGCTGGCGCTGACCCCGCTAGAGCTTGAACAACAACGTCGATCGTTCGAAGTGATGGAAGCAGGGTTGCCCGTCAAATTTTGGGACCAAGAGCAGGCTGCTCAACAAATGCACAGCCCACATTTTCTCGGAGGATGTCTCTACAGAGAACATGCTCAGGTTTGGGCAGCCAAGTTGGTTTTGATGCGAATGGTAGATATCTAATCGAAAATCACACAATTATGACTGCCCCATCGATTCCGATTTTACTGAGCGATCGCAGCATGTTCAATGACTGCGGCGACGGCATCTGGATGGGAAACCATCACGACATGGGACGCGCCATTGACGACGACTGTCTCATTAGAGTTAGCTCGCTCTGCCATAAATGATAGGGCGGCGGCTGGGATATTGAGATCGCGATCGCCATAAATAAACCAGGACGGGACAGACTTCCATGCAGGTACACCAGAGGCTTCATTCAACGCGGCCTCCGTAATTGGACGCTGGGTACTCGCCATTAACTGCGCGTCATTAACGGGCACATCTGCGGCAAACTGCGCATGGAACTTGTCCTGTTGGATGTAGAGGTCTTTGCCACCATCTGGTAGGTTAACGGGGGGCGCGAGGGTCGGCCCAAGGGTGCTGCCTGGATAACGTCCTGAGAGTTCAACAGCGGTTTCGCCCGCATCAGGAGCAAAAGCTGCAACGTAAACCAACGCCTTCACGTTTTCGTTGTCCTTAACCGCATTGGTAATCACTGCACCCCCATAGGAGTGACCTACAAGCACAATCGGACCTTCAATACCTTGGACAACGCTGGCGACATAATCTGCATCGCTTTTGACTCCGCGCAGGGGATTGGCGACAGCAACCGTCGGGTATCCCTTGGGAATGAGCTGAGTCAATACACCATTCCAACTGGAGGATTCAGCGAATGCACCGTGAACCAGGACGATGGTCGGTTTACTGTCTTGGGCACTGGCAGGATTCATGACGGTTCCTAAGGATGTGAGGATTGTGGTGCTTAAAAAGAGTGCAACGATGAGCAATAGCCGGATGCCGTTCTTGAGCGCGAGCCTACTCATAGGATGTTTGCCTTCATGTCAAGTGATTTCGTGAGATAGCCTTTGATTGCGCAACGTGAGTGGTCATAAAACGACGGATGTGATCTGCGATCGCATCTCCGCACTCTCCCAGGGCAAAGTGTTCGGTATTGAGGAAGGTGCCGAGAGTTAAACGCCAATTTAGGAATGCAGTTGCTACTTAAACGTCAACTGCTGAAGTTCCTTTTGATTCCAGTTGCCTAACCTGGCGGCAGCTTCGTAGGTGCTTTGCAAGAACTCTAACAACATCTGATCCGGTGATTCTGCCTCGCGAACCGCGTCATAGGGCAAAATAAATTCACCTAACTCTTTATTGTAAAATGCAGCATCGGGACGAACCTCAGCCTGCTTAAACCCATCAGGTTCTGGGTACGCATAGGAATAAAACGCTGGGTATGATAATCCGGCTCCGGGCCAGAATCCGGCACTGCTGACTTCCTGGGAGTAGGCTTCCTTTGCCACTACATCCGGCAAATTCGGCACCCCTCCCGGATGCTCAGGAGCCGATCGCCCCGAAAAGCGCGTCACGGCTAAATCAAAACTTCCCCAAAAGAAATGAACCGGACTAACCTTGCCGGAAAAATGAGAGCGAAATTCTCGAAAGACGCGATCGGACTGTAGCAGCACTCGCCAGCATCGATTAGCATAATCCGCATCATAAGCAGCATGGGTTTCATCCTGCTCAAATCGAATTGGATTGGGGACTTCATTCGGTTTGGTGTTAATGGTGATGTGAAGATCTAATTCTCTCAGCGTTTCCATCACAGTCTGATAAAAATCAGCAACAGAGCGAGAGTAGAGTGCGATCGATCGTCTTGCCCCTTCGCTGGTTTGAATCAGCAGCTCATGATCAATGAAATCAAAGTCGATTTGAAAGATGCGGCTACCATAGGGAATCGTGGAAGTGGTCAGTCCCCGAACGGTTAAATAGAGGGGAGTATGCCAGGAATGATTAATCCACGGAGTTTGGGCCAATCGGATTTTGCCGATGATTTGCGTCCACATGTGCAAGGTGGCATAGGTCTCTTGCCATGCGTCCAGGGGTAAACTCGGCCAAATATCTGTTGAGGTCAGGATAGGCTGATTTGACATCATGGTTTCCTCGCGAGTAGAAAAGGGGCGCGTGATTAATAGTTCTTCTGCTGTTCATCGGCAAAACACCAGAGCCATTCTTCTCCCAATTCTGCTGAACTGATCACCGCATGGCCACTTTCTTCATAATGACGGCGTGCGTGCTGATTTTTGGATGAGTCGCAGCACAACATTTTGCCGCAGGTTTGACAAATTCTTAAATGTACCCAGCGATCGCCAAGTCGCAGGCATTCCTCACAGCGGAATACCGGGTAATTGGCTTTTGAAATCATAGTCTCTAGCGTCAGTTCGTTCAGGTGTTGACAAGGCATGGAGGATACCTGTGAATGTGCAAGATATGTACTTGATTAAATGGGATACAGCCATTTGCGAAAGAGTTGAGTGAGGCGCGGCATAATCACGTAGGTCAGTAGGGCAACCGTTAGACCTGTAACCAAAAACGTTCTGAGCAGTACCGGAAACCCAGCCAGGAGCGGTACTAGCAAACGATTGAGAATCGATATCGTGAAAAACACTCCCAGCCATGTCACGATCACCATTTTATAGCGCGGAGGTGGAGCCTTCATGGGTTTGTTAGGAAGCGTAAACCAGGTTTCCAGACCCGTTAGAGTTTGAATGGTTTCAGGCTTTTCAATCAAGGGCTGCAACCGCTCCAACCATTCTTGCCGCACATTGGATTCCAGCCAGGTTTTGAGGTTGTTGTAATGATCAAATCTGACGATTGCCACATATTCAGGATGAGCGGGGTTATAGGGGCGAATCACATTGACCCCTAAATGTCCTTGAAATTGATGAGCAGCCGTCGCAATCCCGTGCAACCACTCCTCATATCCCTGCTCACGTCCAGTTCGAATGAGGTGAGAAATAATGGCGGTTACCTGGTGGGTGTCTTCATCGGTGCCCACAACCAGTGGATCTAGCATTACACATGACCTCAAAAACTTTAGCTGCAAGGAAGTGATGATAGTTAATGCGCGATCGCTGCTTTTAAGGCAGATTGGGCATTAGCGATCGCCAAATTACGGGCTTCATCCCCCAGATTAAGGCTATCGGCATAGATAAACTCAATATCCGTTATCCCAATAAACCCAAAAATGAGTTTTAGATAGGGTGTTTGTAGATCATAGGCATGGGTCGGGCTACCTTCGGGGTAGGCTCCGCCTTGAGCCATAATGATCGTCATCTTCTTGTTGTGAACCAGTCCCTTGTAACCCGCTTCATCAACGGAGAATGTACGTCCCGCTCGCACAATCTGGTCAAGATAAGCTTTGAAGTTGGCAGGAATGCTGAAGTTATACATGGGGATACTGAAAACATAGCGATCGGCTGCTAAGAACTCATTGATCAACTCATCGGAAATTTGAATTGCAGCAGCTAACTCGGGTGTATGTTGATCGGATGGAGTAAATGCAGCCGCGATCCAGTCTTCGCTCACAAAAGGAACAGGGTAATGCCCAATATCGCGGTAGGTGATGGTATCGTTGGGATGAATGGTTTTCCACTGGTTAATAAACTCTTTAGAGAGCGTGCGGGAGATGGAGCGATCGCCCCGTGGACTTGCGTCAAGATGAAGAACATGCGTCATGGAATTTAGCTCAAATTGTGAATCAAGAATGTAGCGGAGATGAATGAGCAACCGACGGTTAGCACTAAACCAACCGCGGGTGCAGCCAAGTTTTACGCATGAGCCATCGTCGGAGCTTTTTGATGGATCATGGTATAGGCATACTCAACGCCTGAACCGTAGGCACCAGAATGCTGTTTGACAATGTCCATCACGGCATTATAGGTTTCCTGCCGTGCCCAATCACGGTGCAATTCACCCACAACGCTAAACCAATTGACCAATGGAGGAATTGCTGACCTGGCCAGGTTTGCCGTCCGTTGGAGGGGTTGTTGCAAGGAGCTGAAGTTCCCATGCAAGGGCAACTCCACTAGCACCGCCATGCTCAAGAAAAATCTCTGATACACCCGCAGCTGTTTCTGTGCGTGCCCAGTCACGTTGCCATTCAGCAAGTACAGCCATCCAGTTGATTGGAACTGCACCCGCCTGAACCATCCGGCGAACCGCCATGTCATGAGCTTCCGCAGTAACACCGCCCGAAGCATCGGTAACGATGAATACGTCATAACCTTCACCCAGCGCCTGGATTGCTGGCATTGCGAGACAGACCTCGGTCCAAAGCGCAGCAAGTATCAGTTGCTTGCGGCCACTTTTCTTCACTACATCTGTCACATTTGGATCTTCCCAGGTATTGATAGAAGTGCGGTTGATCGGTTTTTGATCAGGAAAAACATTTTGTAGTCCCTTAATGATGTGACCCCCTCTTTCTTCCATGACATTAGTAAAGATTGTGGGCACGTTGAACACCTTTGCCGATTTGGCAAGACCAATAACATTGTTAATGATCATCGTAGGTTCATGGCTGTTCAAGTTGGTGAACTGAAAAGGCTGGTGGTCAATCAGTACCAGGATGCTATCTTCTGGACGAAGCAGTCCTTCTAGACCGATTTTTTGATTTTTAGACATTGAACTCTCCTATCTGAGCGATTGGTGAATGAGGAATTGCAGAATGAAATCAAAATGCAATTTACTCGCTCGATCCATTTGCATGACTGTTTGCACAAATTCAATATAGGTGGTCGCCTTCAAGCTGTCGCCTATAGCAAGTTAAAATTTTTACAGTGCAAATTGATAGATTAACCATGCCATCGTGGAGTAGAAGGCTGGCTCTAACTTAAGTTAGAATCCGAAGTTAATCGAAAGTACACTCATACGACCAATCGACCATCAATTGAATGCAAAATCCGGTAGCACTGAGTTGAGCAATTACAAGTCAGGATATAAAGATCTACACAAGGACAGCAATTCTCAGTATGGAAGTTCAGGGGGCAAAAAGGTCGCTCAAGGTGACCTTTTTACCCCCTAACTTATACAAGTGAGTGCCCCCAGGGCACGAAGCTTTCCAAAATGAGAATTGCTGACACAAGGAGCTTTACATTCTGGAGTTTGGCAAGCGATATACTTTGGGAAACGGATGACAGTCCTTTATCGAGGGAGCATTCAATGATTACCCTGCCTGGAATTGCTATCCACAGCAAAATCTATGAGAGCTTAGCTTCTTTGGTATATCGGGGCATCAGAGAGCAAGATAACTGTGCCGTGATTGCTAAAGTTCTCAAGCAGGATTATCCCTCTCCTCAGGAATTAACTCGTTATCGGCAGGAGTATGAAATTACTCGCTTGCTCAACATTGAAGGGGTAGTCAAGGCATATAGCCAACAAGACTACCAGCGTACGCTGGTTATTCTTTTGGAAGACTTTGGTGGAGAGTCTTTAGAATGCTGGATGCGGCAACAATTAGATTTCTCTCCCATGCCGCTGTCGGTTTTTTTGAATATGGCGATCGCCATCACGGATACTCTAGGCAAAATCCATGCGGCTCATGTCATCCATAAAGATATTAATCCTGGCAACATTGTCTTTAATCCAAACACTGGCGTTGTCAAAATTATTGATTTTGGTATTGCCACTCGCTTCAGTCGCACCAATCCCACCTTCAAAAGTCTCTATCTTCTAGAAGGAACCCCTGCCTATTTGTCGCCAGAGCAAACCGGGCGAATGAACCGGATGCTCGACTATCGCACCGACTTTTATTCACTGGGCGTAACCTTCTACGAACTGTTGACGGGACAATTGCCGTTTCCCGCGCGTGACCTCCTGGAACTAGTTCACTGTCACATTGCTACACCGCCGATTCCCCTGCATGAATTGAATGCTACGATTCCTCAACCTGTTTCAAACCTAATTTTGAAACTGATGGCAAAAAATGCAGAGGATCGTTATCAAAGTGCCTGGGGCATCAAAGCAGATTTAGAAAGCTGCGCTCAACAACTGGCAGAAACGGGTCAGATTAACGCCATATCATTGGGACAGCAAGATGTTTCCGAGCAGTTCCGCATTCCTCAAAAACTGTATGGGCGAGAAGCGGAGATTGCAGCATTATGGATGGCGTTTGACAGAGTGGTAGGGAGTAGGGCAGTCCGTGAAATGATGCTGGTCTCTGGTTACGCTGGCGTTGGCAAAACGGCATTGGTACAGGAACTCTCTAAACCGATCACCGCAAAGCACGGTTATTTTATCTGGGGTAAATTTGACCAATTCCGTCGCAATATTCCCTACAGCGCGATCGTCGATGCCCTGCAAAAATTGGTGCAGCAACTGTTGGGTGAACCCAATGAACAGGTGGAAGTATGGCGATCGCGTCTACTCACTGCTTTGGGAAACAATGGGCAAATCATCATAGATGTCATCCCCGAAGTTGAGTTCATTATTGGCAAGCAGTCACCTGTGCCCGAAGTTGGAGCAACAGAAGCACAGAATCGCTTCAATCTCACGTTTCAAAGGTTTATGCGGGCGTTTTGTGCAAAAGAGCATCCCCTAGTCATCTTTTTAGACGATCTACAGTGGATCGATTCTGCGACGTTGAAGTTAATCGAACTCATATTGCTTGATGAGCAAACTCAATCCCTGTTTTTGATCGGAGCCTATCGAGATCATGAAGTGACTTCAACGCATTCATTAATTTTGATGCTGGAGAGCTTGCGAAACAAGGGAGCAGTACTTCAGGAAATCATCCTGACCCCCTTAACGCTGGAACCGTTGACTCAACTGGTGGCTGAGACGTTACATCACAATCCTGATGCCGTTCGTTCCTTAGCCCAAATTGTGTTGCGTAAAACCGAGGGCAACCCTTTCTTTGTTGGTGAATTTTTGAAGCTGCTGTATGGCGAAAACCTGTTGACCTTTGATGCCCAACAGTTGAGTTGGCAGTGGAACCTGGTAGAGATTGAAGCTCAAGATATCACTGATAATGTGGTGGAGTTGCTGTTGCGTCAGTTGCAGAAATTGCCGGAAGCAACACAGCAAGTTCTCTCCATCGCTGCTTGTGTTGGGTCTGAGTTTGATTTAAAGACGTTAGCCATCATTTGCGAAAAATCACCGAAAGCAATTTTCCAGGATCTACTAGCAGCAATACAAGCGGGATTAATTCAACCTTTGTCTGAATTAGACGAAGACTTGTTGGTTCAAGAGTATAAGTTTCTGCACGATCGCGTGCAGCAAGCGGCTTATGCCCTAATTGATGAGTCGTGCAAACAAGTGGTTCATCTCCAAATCGGTCGCAATTTACTCGAAAAAACTTCACCGGAGCAACGATTCGATCGACTGTTTACTATTGTGGATCATCTCGATCAAGGAATGGAGCTTGTCACTGCTCAACCAGAACGAACTGAAATTGCCAGATTAAATTTAACGGCAGGTCAGAAAGCAAAGGCAGCAACGGCTTATGAAGCAGCTTTTAGATATTTCACTACAGGTCTTCAACTTCTTGATACAAAGAGTTGGCAGAGTGAGTATGACCTGACCTTAGCGCTTTACTCAGAAGCAGCAGAAGCGGCGTATCTCCAGGGTCGCTTTGATGAGATGGAACAGTTGGTAGAAGTGGTACTTGATCGTGGCAAAACAGTGGTTGACAAAGTGCAGGCTTACGAGACCAGAATTCAAGGATATTTGTCACAGGGCAACCTGAAAGAAGCACTCAAAACTGGATCGGAAGCGTTAAAGCTCTTGGGAATAGATTTAATAGAAAATCCAAGTCAGGCAGATGTTCAAAGGGAATTGAAGTCAACGGCCGCATTACTCGCTGAACGAGAAATCAAAGACTTGATTAATTTATCAGAGATGACTGCACCAGAACCGCTGGCAGCTATGTCAATCTTGGCAAGTATGAGGTCTGCTGCATTTATCAGGTCACCAGCACTATTCATGCTGATTACTTGCAAAGCGGTAAACTTATCAATTAACTATGGGAATGCCGTCTGGTCATCAGTGTTTTATGCTGGCTACGGATTTGTTCTATGTGGAGTTGTTCAAGACATTGAATTCGGTTATGAGTTCGGCAAATTGGCTCTCAGTTTGGCAGAACGATTGAATACCAGAGGAAATGCTAGAACCTTAATGTTTGCGAATGTCCATATCATGCACTGGAAGGTGCATCTTAGGAACACAATACCCATGCTGGTTGATGCCTATCAAAATGGAATGAAAACTGGAGACTTTGAAACTGCTGGTTATACTGCATATTACGTGTGCTATTACTCGTTTCTTGCTGGAGAAGAACTCACCCAACTGGAACAAAAAACAGCAACCTACAGCAAATCGGTTGACCAAATCAGACGAGAAAGCCCCTCGAATTGGCTGGCAATATTGCGGCAAACCATTCTTAATTTGTTAGATAGGGCTGAGAATCCTAGCCGCTTAATCGGTAGGCTATGTACTGAAGAGGAAGCGTTGTCACACGCTATTGCAATTAAAGATGGAACTGCAATCCAAATACTCTATTTGCACAAAGTCATGTTGTGTTATCTATTTGGAGAATACCATGAAGCTGAACAGAATGCTATTTTGGCAAGGCAGCATTTTGAAGAGGTGACAGCAATAACGGTTCTACCTATATTCTGTTTTTATCATTCGCTGGCGCTTTTGAGCCTATCGCCTGATGCTTCAAACTCTGAAAAAGCAGCTTGGCTAAACTGTGTTAACACCAACCAAGAAAAAATGCAGAAATGGGCAGAACACGCCCCAATGAATTATCTACATAAATTTCATCTAGTCGAAGCAGAGAAAGCGCGAGTTTTAGGGCAGTTTCTTGAGGCTGAAGAGCTTTATGAACGAGCGATCGCAGGTGCTGCTGAAAATGAGTATATCCAGGAAGAAGCATTAGCTTATGAATTAGCGGCTAAACACTATCTAGCGCGAGGCCGAGAAAAAATTGCTCAAACCTACATGAAAGAAGCGCACTATTGCTACGATCGCTGGGGCGCAACTGCTAAAGTTAAAGACTTAGAAACTCGCTATCCCCAGTTCTTTTCTCAGTCGTCTAGAGCCGCTTCCACATCAATTCCTATTACTGCTGAAACCATCTCTAATCCCTTCCATACTGCTTTCGATTTAGCAGCAGTGATGAAAGCTTCACAGGCGATTTCTCGTGAAATTGAACTGAAGCAATTGCTGCGATCACTGATGCAGATTTTAATTGAGAATGCTGGCGCACAAACTGGATATCTGATTTTAGAAAACTCAGGAGAGTGGTCGATTGAAGCGGCTTGTGAACTCAATGCCGATGAGAATGCTTGTGCGACTCAGGTGTTACAGTCTATTCCAATTGCGGATCAATTGCCAGAATCAATCATTCAATATGTGATTCGGACTCTGGAGCCTGTCGCCTTAAATGATGCGACTCGTGAAGGTGCTTTTATTAATGAGCCATACATTCAACAGAACCAGCCTCAATCTGTTTTCTGTTTGCCGCTGCTGAATCAAGCCAAGCTGGTCGGTGTATTGTATTTAGAAAATCGATTAGCCGCTGGAGTATTTACACCAGAGCGATCGCAGGTCTTGCAGCTACTATCGACTCAAGCAGCGATCGCCATCGAAAATGCCAACCTTTACTCAGAACTGCGGGCTAAGGAAAGCAAGATTACCCAGTTCCTCGAAGCGATTCCGGTGGGAATTGCGATCGTGGATGCGACGGGTCGCCTTTACTATACCAACCAATGCGGCAATCAACTCATAGGCAAAGAAACTGGTACTTCCATAGCACCAGAGCAGATCTCAGAGGCTTATCAGCTTTATGTAGCGGGAACGGATCAAATTTATCCAGCAGAGAGCTTGCCTATTGTGCAGGCATTAAGGGGCGAACGCATCAGGACTGAAGATATAGAAATTCGTCGAGATCATGTCTCAATTTCACTTGAGGCACGGGGAACACCCGTTTTTGATCAACAAGGCAATATCACTTATGCGATCGCTACCTTTCAGGATATTACAGAGCGCAAACAAGCTGAGAAACTCCTAGCCGACTACAACTGCACTTTAGAGCAACAGGTTGCAGAACGAACTGCTGCGTTACAGCAAAGTGAAGCCAAGTTCCGAACTATCTTTGAAAACTCGCAGGTTGGCATCTACCGAACCCGCACCTGTGATGGATTAATTCTCGACGCCAATCAATGCTTTGCCAATCTGTTGGGCTTTGATTCACCAGAGGAGATCATTGGGCTGGAACACAGCATCGGCTATTTTGTAAATCCCAGCGATCGCCAATACGCCATTGAGGTGATGAAGCGGGATGGGGAAATGCGAAGCTTTGAAGTTCAGATGCGAAAACGAGATGGGACACTATTTTGGGGCCTTTGTTCCTCTTATTTAAATGCAGACGATGACTACATCGAAGGGGTGATGGCGGATATCAGCGATCGCAAACGCGCAGAAGCCGCTCTACAGATGAGTGAAGAACGACTACGTCTGGCATTAACCGCTTCAAATCAGGGACTCTACGATATGAATCTCAAAACTGAAGAAATCGTGGTTAACCCAGAATATGCTCTAATGCTGGGCTACGATCCGGCAACATTTCACGAGACCAAATCTAGGTGGGTTGAGAGTTTGCATCCTGATGACCGAGAATCAATGGTTGCAGTTTACAGTGGTTTTATGACTGGAGAAGCCCCCAACTATCGAGCAGAATATCGCCTGCGTACCCAGGATGGTCAGTGGAAATGGATTCTTTCTGTCGGCAAAATTGTTGCCTGGAATGAATCCGGTGAACCCATCCGAGCGTTGGGAGTTTATACGGATATTAGCGATCGCAAACGAGCAGAAGAAGCCCTACAAGCCTCAGAGTCAGAGCTACGGACTCTCATTGAGGCAATTCCCGATCCGCTGTATGTACTAACTGCTGAAGGGCAAGTACTCGATGCAGTCGAGAGAGATCCCAATCAGTCATGTAGACCAATCGAGGAGCAGATTGGTAAAACACTGCATCAACTCCTTGCCAAGGAACAAGCCGATGAATTCCTGAGTTGCATGCAGCAGGTGCTGAGAACCCAGCAAATCCTTACCATTGAATACAGCCACTGGATAGCTGGACGAGAAATGTGGTTTTCAGTTCGCATTGCTCCGATCCGGCACGAGCAGGTGATTTGGTTAGTGCGAGATATTACGGCGCTGAAGCAAGCAGAAGAAGCCTCAATTTTAGAGGAGCGCAACCGCATGGCACGTGAAATTCACGACACACTCGCTCAGGCATTTACAGGCATTCTGGCTCAGGTAGGTGCTGCAAACCAGGTGCTCACGGATGATGTAGAATCAGCTCAGGCACACCTAGACCTGATCAAAGAATTGGCGCGAACTGGACTGACTGAAGCACGGCGATCGGTCGTCGCGCTGCGTCCTCAGCTTTTGGAAGAAGGCAATTTACAGAGCGCTCTCCATCGTCTCATCGCTCAGACTAGAGCTGCCGCAATGGATACCACTTTGCACTATGAAATCGAGGGGGCAGTGTATGCTCTACCCACTGAAGTCGAGAATAACCTACTGCGGATGGGGCAGGAAGCATTAACCAATGCGATTAAACATGCCAATGCTGACGAAATTCGAGTGGAGCTAATCTACGATCGCGATCAGTTCTACTTGCGCGTGAGAGACAATGGACAGGGCTTTGGAGTTGGAAATATTCCAGCCTCTGAGGGTTTTGGCTTACTCGGCATGAGCGAGCGGGCAGAGCGCATCGGCGCACAGCTCACGATTCGGAGTCAACCTGGACAGGGAACAGAAATTATTGTCACTGTTGATCGAGAGGCATCACGATGAGCCAAGCCATGACCATTCGTGTTCTGATTGCGGATGATCACGCCATTTTTCGGCAAGGATTAGCCACGATTATCAACCGTGACCCAGATATGGAGGTGATTGCCCAAGCCGAAAATGGGGAACAAGCGATCGCGCTATTTGGAGAACACCAACCAGATGTCACACTCATGGATCTGCGAATGCCTGAGGTGGAGGGAGTTGCCGCTATCGGTGCAATTTGTGCGACGGCTAAATCTGCTCGGATTATTGTACTGACTACATATGATAGCGACGAAGATATTTATCGAGGATTGCAGGCAGGCGCAAAAGGATACCTGTTGAAAGAAACTGAACCTGACGAGCTTCTAAACGCCATTCGTACCGTTCATCGGGGTCAGAAGTATATTCCGCCCGATGTGGGAGCAAAGTTGGTACAGCGCCTCAGCAATCCAGAACTGAGTGAACGAGAACTGATGGTACTTCGCTCACTGGCGCAGGGAATGAGCAATGCCGATATTGCGACTGCTTTGAGTATTGGTGAAGGTACTGTTAAATCCCATGTCAATCGGATTTTGAATAAATTGGATGTGAGCGATCGCACCCAAGCTGTGATTGTTGCGGTTAAACGTGGCATTGTTAGTTTATAGGATGTACTTTCGATCGAATTCGGATTCTAACTTAAGTTAGAGCCAGCTTTCTACTCCGCGATGGAACGGTTACTCTACCAATTTGCACTGTAAAAGTTTTAACTCACTATAGACGACAGCTTGAATGTGATTTCCTATATTGAATGTATGCAAATAGAGATGCATCCAATCAAGCAAATCATGCTCTTCTAAAGCAGTGAAGCTGATTGAGTTTTCAATCCTGACACATTGGAGATAAAGCTATGACCTCTACTTCCACAGCTACAGACCCAATACTACGTCAAGGCGATTCTGGTGCTGCTGTCATTAAGCTACAACAATTGTTGAATGCCAAAGGAATTAACATTGCAGTTGATGGAGACTTTGGCAATGCGACTCGCGCCGCAGTAGTTCAGTTTCAGAAGCAGAGCGGCATTGCTACAGATGGCATTGTTGGCCCTCAAACTTGGCAAGCCCTTCGTCGAGATGACAATGCACCCATTCAACTGACTGATGCAGCCATTTACTACGAGCCATCGAAATATTTCTATCAAAAAGAGGCGTTTGAATGGTTGCAATCCCAGATTTCTAGATCAGATCTAGAGGAATTTGCTCGCCGTTGGCGGAACCTACGCTAACGCAGCCATCACCGATTTCAAAATTATTCAGCCCAGGTTCAAATTGCTGACGCTGGGAATGCCCAAAGCATAAGGTTTTTCCCAGCTTTCGTGGCAAGGCTGCAGGCTTGATGCAGATGTAGAAAAATGAACGACGATCGTAGCCATAGTTCCTTACTTGTACCTCCTTCAACCCAAGATTGGATGCAGGGTGTGCTGAGCGCTAAGGTCGTGCTGGTGATGTATGGAGACTATCAATGTCCTAGAAGTGCGGACGTTTACAAGCTGATTAAAGCGATCAAACGAGAGCTTAGTGCTGCTTCTGGAGAGGATGATTTATGTTTTATCTTCCGTCATTTTCCACAAACACAGATTCATCCCCAAGCTCGACGGGCTGCCCAAGTCGCCGAGGCCGCCGCCGCCCAAGGAAAGTTTTGGTTAATGAGCGATACTTTATTTGACCATCAACAAAGGTTGGAGAACGGTTATCTTGTCGAGTACGCCAATGATTTAGGGCTTGATATTCCTCAATTTCTCAAAGAGTTGTCTAAACAAGTGCATGTCGATCGCATCAATGAAAATATTGAAGGTGGATTGCACAGTGGCGTAACAACTGCTCCAGCCCTATTTATCAATAACATTCGGTATACCGGACGCTGGAAAATAACAGAGTTGACGGCAGCCATTGTCGCTGCAATTCACTAAGCTCTATTCATATCTGACTTGTTTGTGAGTGCTAGTACGTAATTCAACAGCGGGTGGAACGAGCAAAATTGATGCTGTCGAAAACAGATTTAGCGATCTCCGATACTGCTTTACAAGTTGGTTTCTCCAATCAAAGCCATCTGATCCAACAGTTTAAGCGCCTGACTGGAATGACCCCAAAACAGATTCGCTAACTCTATGACGCATGAGTCAAGGAGACAAAGATGAAGTTCAAAGCAATCAAAGGACATCAGGAAATCGGAACGGAAGTGAAAGACACGACTTATGTGGAGGCTGCGAGGTGGGGTAAGTATCGGGGGTGGCGGTATGCTCTGGGACTGGTGATCATCCTCTTTGCGTGGCTGGTGGTCGGGACCGGTGCCAGCGTACTCGTCGCGATCGCGCTCAGCGGTCAGCCGGATTACTACGTGCTTGGTCCTTTCGGGAAGTTCCTGTTTGTTATGGTAGGTTTCCCATTTTTCCTCGCGGGGGTTCTCATCGCCGTTACCCTTATCCACTGCCGTCATCCCCTGACGCTCATCACGGCGCAGAAGAAGATAAGCTGGCGTCGCATCGGTCAGGGGTTTGTGGCGTGGTCCGTTCCAGCGTTTCTGATAGGCGGGCTGGGACAGTACCTCTTCTACCCCGACACCTTTTCCTTCAACTTCGACTTGGCGACGTTCGCGCTCTTCGTGCCACTGGCACTGGTCTTCACCGCGATCCAGACCACTACGGAGGAGCTTTTCTTTCGCGGATACATCGTGCAGGGTGCGAGCATGATCGCGACCAACCGCGTTTTTCTGGCGATCGTGGCGGCCGTGGTATTCACCCTGCCGCACCTCTTAAACCCGGAGGTGAGCGCAGGCGGCTGGCTCACGGTCTTCTCCAACTACTTCCTCGTTCCGGGTCTGTTGTGGACCGTGGTCTCGTTAATTGACGGAAGCACTGAACTCGCCATCGGCGTGCACTTCGCGAATAACATCGGCAGCATACTCCTGTTTAACATCACTGGAAGTGCTGTGACCACACCGGCTCTGTTCACAATCAGCGAATATCACGCCACCTATGGGGCGCTATCAGTGCTGGTTGCAATACCCGTGTTCCTGGCGATCGCCTACAAGGTGTTCAAACGCGACGAGGCATCCGAACTCATTTCCTAGAGTGATCGGATTGGTCGTCGGTGATCTCGTCAGTTCGTTGCTGAAGGTCAATTTAATTACAACAGGAGAAACAGAATGATACTGCAAGATAAAGTGGCGTTAGTTACAGGCGGCACATCGGGAATTGGCAGAGCCACGGCGATCGCTTTCGGGGCTGCTGGAGCAAAGGTAGTATTCTCCGGTAGACGCGACGCAGAAGGTGAAAAAACCGCCAAACTGATTCGCGAAACAGGTGCCGAATGCTTATACGTTCATTCAGATGCCTCAAATGAGGAAGACATCAAAGCATTAGTGCAAAAGACGGTTGCAACCTACGGGCAACTCGATTGTGCCTTCAATAATGCAGGCACTGATGGCTCTTTTAAGCCTCTGCATGAACAATCAATGGAAGATTTTGACAACCTGATGGCAATCAATGTTCGGGGGCTGTTTTTGTGCATGAAGTACGAAATTCAGCAAATGTTGTCTCAAGGATCTGGTGTGATCGTGAACAATTCGTCAGCGAGTGGTCTCGTTGCGTTTCCGAAGACTTCTCCTTACGTTGCCAGCAAACATGCAGTAATGGGGCTGACGCGAGCGGCGGCGCTGGACTATGCTAAGCAAGGCATCCGGGTTAATGCGGTGAATCCTGGAGGCACTGCAACTGAACTGCTCGATCACGCCTTTGGGCAACTGGGTATCACAGCGGATGATTTAGGCTCTTTGATTCCAATGGGTCGGCTCGGTCAGGCAACGGAAACTGCTCAAGCGGTTGTATTTCTCTGCTCTGATGCTGCCAGCTATATTACGGGGCAACCCTTAGTGATCGATGGTGGATATACAGTGAGTTGATTTTTGATTGTTGATCGTGGACTCACAGTGAATCGATCCATCAACAAATCAAACCGCGATCGCTTCTTTAAGAAATAATCAGCTCTGCAATTTTAGATGGTGAATCAAATGATTCAGTGCAAAAATTTTGCGCCTCGCATTACTGAACGGGAGCCCTTCGGCGGAGCTTCCGATTACAAGCAGAACTTATTGGGATTACATGGCAAGTGAATTCTGAACATTAGTGTCTAAATCGGATGATGCCGAAACAAACTTGCGCTGAGGAAACAGCGGATATGTGAGCTTTTGCAGCTTACTGGACAGGGCTGGATGTTGGGCAATAGGAAATGACCAGAGCACGGCAGCAGAACACCCCGATAAACGGACATGAAGCAACGCAGGAGATCAACATGCTGTATGAAAATAGAACAGGAGAAATAGGATGATACTGCAAGATAAAGTGGCGTTAGTCACTGGTGGCACGTCGGGCATTGGCAGAGCAGCGGCGATCGCTTATGCCCAACAACAAGCAAAGGTGGTGGTAGTGGGTCGCCGAATGGATGAGGGTGAAGAAACGGTTCGATTGATCAAGGAAGCCGGCGGAGAGGCGATTTTTGTGCAAGCAGATGTCGCGGAAGAAGCCGATGTTAAAGCAATGGTTGATAAAGCGGTTGGCATTTTTGGTCGGTTAGATATTGCCTTTAATAATGCAGGAACTGTCGGCGAAAATTCCTCATTGATTGAGCAAACAGAAGCTGAATACGATCGCATGATGAACGTCAATGTCAAAGGCGTTTGGTTGTCAATGAAATATGAAATCGCTCAGATGTTGAAGCAGGGAAGTGGTTCGATCATCAATACGGCATCTGCAAATGGGGTAGTTGCACTTCCCAGCGTACCCCTCTACACCGCGAGTAAACATGCGGTAGTAGGCTTAACAAAAGCTGCTGCGCTCCAATATGCCAAAGCGGGTATTCGCATCAATGTCGTTGCACCAGCAGCAATCGAAACAGATATGTTTGAAGCAGCTACAGGTGGGCAGGATGAAGCCAAAGCTTACATAACAGGACTTCACCCGATCGGACGGGTTGGAACACCTGTTGAAGTTGCAAATGCAGTCCTATTTTTATCATCTAACATGGCATCGTTCGTAACAGGTGAGACGCTGATGGTGGATGGTGGGTATGTAGCGCAGTAGCCGATTGGCAGTGCGAAATGTTGCGACCAAGTAGCGATCGACCTGCATCATCTGCTCGATCACTCTCCGTGCCCTTGGTTCCTCGTTGCACTGGTAACGGGTGGTTTTCGCAGTTTAGGAGCGGCGATCGTAGGGTATGCGAAAGATTAAAACTTTTACACTCACAATTAACGAAAGGAAAAGAAATGGCTGAAAAATTTGGTGCAAAATCGACCGCCGACGAGGTGCTTGCGGGTGTTGATCTCAAGGGAAAGCGATTTCTCATTACGGGTGCATCGTCAGGCATTGGGCTTGAAACCGCCCGCTCATTGGTCTCTCACGGTGCTAGCGTCGTCGGCGCGGTCAGAAACCTCGCTAAAGCTGAGCCAGCCACTGCATCGGTTCGTGATGCCGCGTCGCAAGAAGGTGGTAGCCTGGAGTTGATCAATCTCGATCTGGCATCCTTACAAAGCGTTCGTGCCTGTGCGGATAAACTGTTGGCTGACGGTCAACTATTCGATGCCATCATCGCCAACGCTGGCGTTATGGCAACTCCGTTCGGTCGAACGATCGATGGCTTTGAAGTCCAGTTCGGGACGAACCATCTTGGTCATTTTGCCCTGATCAATCAGATTGAGCCGTTGCTCGCCGATAATGGACGGCTGGTCGTCCTGTCGTCGCTCGCGCATCGTGGTGCCGACATCGACTTGAACGATCCGAATTTCGAGCAGCAGGCGTACGATCCATGGGTCGCTTATAGCCAATCGAAAACCGCCAATTCACTGTTCGCTGTGGAGTTTGACAGGCGGCATCGCGATCGCGGCATTCGGGCTGCTTCGGTGATGCCCGGAAATAGTCTCACGGACCTACCCCGCCATTTCTCGCCGGAGGATTTGCAGGGACTTTTACAGACCGTTGACGCAGCGCGCGCCGAAGCGGGTCTGCCGCCGAAAGGGTTGAAAGAAATCCCACAGGCAGCCGCGACGTCGGTCTGGGCCGCAGTCGTGGCTAATAAAGACGAGATCGGCGGACACTATCTCGAAGATTGTGCGATCGCACCGATTAATGACACGCCCAACCCGTTTGCCGACGGTGTCAGGTCGTATGCGCTCGACGCGAACAAAGCCAAGCAGCTTTGGGCGAAAAGCGAGGAATTGATCAGCGCTGTGTCTTAAAGGTTATCGCGCACATCTAAACGCAATAATCCGTTCCACTTTCGTACTTGGATGAACACTCACAAGAATGCCTGATTGACGTATAAGCGTTAATCACCATGCTCAGCAAAATTAGAGGCTTTGACAAAACTCATCGAGCGTCATCAGCTTCGCCCAGTGATTGATTCAGTATTTTCTTGGGGTCAGGTCGTTCAGGCACATCAGCGTCTAGAGCAGGGAGGAACGCGGGAAAAATTGTGCTGAAGTTTACAAAAAATTAGACCAGCTTCACGGCGTTGGTAATTGCTAGATCGATTTACAAAGGAGAAACCTCTCATGTCTTACATTACCCTTGGCCAAGAAAACTCTGCAAACATCGATATGAGTATCGGAATTATTGGTTCAGGAGCCCTCGGCTCAAACCTGGCGCGCATATTGGCAAAAAATGGCATTGCAGCCACCATAGCCAACAGACGCGGACCGGAATCGCTGGCTGACTTTGTGGCCGAAGTGGGCCCCTCCATAAAGGCTGGCACTGTTGCCGAAGCCGCCAGCGCCGACATCGTCATTGCGGCTGTGCGCTGGGTCGATGCAGAGAAGGTATTCAGTGCCCTGCCTGCATGGAATGGTCGCATCGTCATTGACAGCACCAACCCAGTTGAATTCCTCGACCCAGATTCACCTGATGCCAAAGACCCCAACAATCCACTGGCAGCCTACGGTATCAGGGCTGTTGATCTAGGCGGCAAAATCTCCAGCGAGGTGTTCAAGCAATACGTACCGGGTGCACGCGTAGTGAGAGCCTTTAATCATCTGGCGGTGAACCTATTGCAGGAGCCTAAAGTATCTGGTGGACAGCGGGTGCTGTTCTACTCAGGTGACGACGCCGATGCCAAAACCCAAGTGCGAAAAATCATTGACGGCACGGGCTTCTTCCCTGTGGATCTAGGCACTCTGGAAGCTGGCGGCACGATTGCGTCTTTGCCGTTTGGTTCACTGGCTACGCACAACTTCATCAAGATCTGATCGCGCAGAAGAAGTGTTATCTGCGTCCGGTGAGCTTGGTCGTTAGACTCCCTTATCTCATCAAATTGGAGTATTTGACGGATTCAATATAAATTGCTTCACTTTATGTCCTCCAATTCTCGTCGTTCTGTAAGTCTGTTTCCCTGTCTAATAGCTCTACCTTTATCACTGCTGTTTGTAGGTTATATGACAAAATCCTCAACGCCTGCCGAGGTTCACATTACAACATCAACAGGCACTCTCTATGGCACACAGATTATTCCAACGTCTAATCTGCCAGAGCCAGTGGTGCTGATCATCGCGGGTTCAGGTCCGACTGATCGTAATGGGAACGCGCCTCTAGCTGGGGAGAATAATAGCCTCAAACAACTAGCTGAAGGATTAGCCGATCACGGCATTGCCTCGATACGATATGACAAGCGCGGTATTGGAGAAAGCTCAGCCGCAGGGCCTGAAGAAGTTGATATGCGTTTCGATACCTATGTTGAAGATGCTGCACTTTGGATTCAGCAATTGCAGGCAGATTCTCGTTTCTCAAGCATCACCGTAATTGGTCACAGCGAAGGCTCTCTGATTGGAATGCTAGCAACCCAAAAAACTGAAGCAGATGCTTTTGTATCAATCGCCGGACCTGCCCAAACTGCATCACAAATTTTACGAGATCAACTGCAACCTAGATTGCCAGATGCATTATGGCAACAGAATGAGCAGATTCTTGCTGCTCTAGAGCAAGGTAACATAGTGACCTCTGTTCCACCAGAACTAAACATGCTCTACAGATCGAGCGTCCAACCCTACCTCATTTCCTGGTTCCGCTATACCCCTGCCCAAGAGATTAGGCGTCTCACTGTACCTGTTCTAATTGTTCAAGGAACAACTGATATCCAAGTGCCTGTCAGTGAGGCGCAAGCCCTGAAAATGCCTAAGCCGGATGCGGAGCTTAGAATTATTGAGGGGATGAATCACGTCTTAAAAGCTGTTTCATTAGACCCTGAACAGCAAAATGCTTCCTATTCTGACCCAACGCTGCCTGTTGTGCCTGAACTCGTTAAAGGGATAAGTCAATTTATTCATACCAATGAGATGCGCCGTGAGTCTAACCAGTCGCTGCACCAGAACGTGCCAAATTGATTGATTGAGTGGCAAAGGTTGTTTGCGTCCGGTGAGCTTGGTCGTTAGGCAGCGAGGGTGAAGAATAAACTTAATCGGAACTAAGAAAAGCAATCAATTCTTAAACCGATTCCAAATCTTCTTGCAGCCTATTTGTCCATTGAGATGCTGAGCACTTTATTACCAATAAGGTCTGATGAAAAGAGAGTTAGCGATAAGTTTTTTGTTCTCGTTTGTGGGCGGCGCAATGGTCTGGGCCTTGTCACCATCTTTATCCGGGCAGGTCGAACCGTGGGATGCGAAAGGTTTTTATTATCCCGCAGCACTTCTTATTGTTGGCCTTGTCGTTGGCCTTGCTCGGCCTAAACATGTTTGGTCGCACTATGCCGGTATTATTCTTGGTCAACTGACGTATATGCTTTGTTTTCTGCCCGGCGGTCCGTTAATTCCTGTTGGAGTCGCTTTTGTAGCGGCTTACTCCATAATCGCTTTAGCAGGAGCAGCAAGTGGGGCCTGGTTTCGTCGCGTCAGCCGAGGTGCGCGGTGATTTTGCTGCCTAACAAGGCATTGCAGCAAACCCGGCTTGCGCGCTCCGGTTGCAACCTACGCTGTCACCGCGGGCCGGGTCGCTGAGCTTGTGTCGTTATAGACCGTATGAATCTTGATGCTGGTGTGCGTACCGCGCTGGTTACCGAAGCAGAATTAAAGCCATTTTAGAAGCGGCAAACGCGGCGATCGCGCTCAGGCAACAATGAAGGACTGCTTCACGCAGCATTGTTAAGACAATGCTCGATCGCTGCATAACAATTGCAATGCAACAGACAAAAACACATTATCAATTTACAAAGGAGAAACCTCTCATGCCTTACATTACCGTTGGTCAAGAAAACTCTGCAACCATCGATCTCTACTACGAAGATCTTGGGACAGGACAACCGATTGTGCTGATTCATGGATTTCCATTGAACGGACATTCTTGGGAGAAGCAGGTCTTAGTTTTACTGAATGCAGGATATCGAGTGATTACGTACGATCGCCGCGGATTCGGTGCTTCCAGCCAACCCTCGTTTGGTTATGACTACGATACCTTCGCCGCCGATTTGAATACACTCATGACCAAGCTTGACTTGCAAAATACCGTGCTGGTCGGTTTCTCAATGGGAACAGGTGAAGTCACACGTTATCTTGGCAAATACGGCTCAGGGCGGGTGCAGAAAGCCGTGCTGATGGCTCCCGTTCCACCGTTTCTATTAAAGACAGACGACAATCCAGAGGGTGTTGATCAAAGTGTTTTCGACGACATTATGAAAGCGATCGTTGACGATCGTCCAGCTTATTTCTCTGCCTTTTTCCAAGAGTTTTTTAATGTTGATGTATTGCTTGGCGATCGCATCAGCAATGAGGCAATTCAAGCAAGTTGGAATGTGGCAGCAGGGGCTTCTGCTAAAGGGACTTTGGACTGTGTTCCATCTTGGCTTACCGATTTCCGTGACGATCTGCCCCGCATTGACGTACCAACCCTGATCATTCATGGCGATGCCGATCGAATTCTGCCACTGGAATCCACCGCAGCAAGACTCCCAAAGCTAATTAAAAACAGCCAACTGGTTGTCATTCCGGGTGGACCGCACGCCATCAACTGGACTCACGCCGATCAGGTCAATCCCCTGTTACTGGACTTTCTTCGGCAGAAATAATTAGTGATCTGCTGCATTTCTGGCTTGTAAAAAACCTTTGTGATTCACCCCGCTGAGGTAGGTTTACATGCTAGGGAGTGATTGTGTCTTCATCCACAACGTCAACTGAGAATGGATCGTACAAAAATGAGTATTCAGCAATTAATCACGCCTGAAAAGCACGACCTAGGTGGGTTTAGCGTACAGCGCATCTTACCGAGTGAAACCCTAAAAATGGTTGGCCCTTTCATCTTCTTTGATCACTTAGGCCCAGCTGTTTTCCCGCCTGGAAAAGGCGTCGATGTTAGACCTCATCCACATATCAACTTAGCGACGGTTACCTATTTGTTTGAAGGAAGCCTTCTGCATAGAGATAGTCTAGGTACAGTACAAGAGATTTTTCCGGGCGAGGTGAACTGGATGACAGCGGGCAAAGGTATTGTTCATTCTGAGCGATCGCCCGAGAGCTTTAGAGAGAAAGAATCTACTCTGCACGGCATTCAGACCTGGATTGCCCTCCCCGAAACCGCTGAGGAAGTTGAACCCAGCTTTTCACATTATCCGGCGACTGATTTACCGAGGTGGATTCAGACAGGCACCAGCGCAACCTTAATCGCCGGTAGCTACCAGGCTCACCAATCACCCGTTAAAACCTACTCTGCTACTCTTTACCTGGCGCTCGTTTTCACAGAGGGTAGTGAATTTCAGCTAGCGCCAACAGAAGGTTTAGAAAGGGCCGTTTATAGTGTCACATCTGGCCTGTTCGTAAATGGAGAGCCGTTAGAGCCATATCGTTTAGCCGTTTTAGCGCCGGATGAATCAGTAGATATCCGCGCGGGGGCTGAGGCAAAAGCAATGATTATCGGCGGGGCACCAGTGGGCGATCGCACAAAGTACTGGAACTTTGTGTCGAGCCGCTCAGCGCGTATCGAGCAGGCAAAACGAGATTGGCAAGACCGCCGCTTCCCGGCGGTTCCCGGTGAAACTGAATTCATTCCGCTCCCTGATAATTCAGATCACGGTAGTAGTAGTGCGCCCCCTCTGAGCTGACGATAGTTAGGCGTTCTTTGCTGAGCGAGAGAACAGCCGCTTAACTCGTACAGCAAGGCTTTCTACTATTTCGGATTAAGTCTATTTCATTCGCAAAACGCGTAGGAAATGATATGGAAGTTGGAATTGACAGTTTTGCCTCGGTTGGAACGAGTGAAAATGGTGAAACGGCGGATGCCGCGCAGTCTGTCGCCGAACTGCTGGAGAGAATAGAGCAGGCAGATCGTTCCGGCTTGGATATCTTCGGTATTGGCGAGCATCATCGGCATGAATTTTTAGATTCAGCAAACGCGGTTATTCTCGCCGCTGCCGCCGCGCGCACCGAGCGCATCCGTCTAACTAGCGCGGTTACGGTGCTGAGCGCGGCTGACCCGGTGCGCGTGTTTCAACAATTCGCCACGCTCGATCTGATTTCAAAAGGTCGCGCCGAAATGGTCGTCGGGCGCGGCTCGTTCACCGAAGCCTTTCCGCTATTCGGATTTAGTCTCGGCGATTACGACGAGATTTTCGCTGAAAAGCTCGACCTCTTGCTCAAAATTCGGGACAATGAAACGGTCGATTGGTCGGGCAAATTTCGCCCCGCGCTGGAAAACCAAGCGATTTATCCGCGTCCGCTGCAAAAGCCATTTCCCATCTGGCTCGGGGTCGGCGGTACGCCGCAATCCTTCCGCCGCGCCGGAATGCTTGGACTGCCGCTCGTAGTTGCCATTATCGGCGGCGAAACGCACCGCTTTCGCTCGCTCGTAGATTTATACCGCGATGCCGGAGAGTACGCCGGGTACGCGCCCGAAACATTAAAAGTTTCATTGCATTCAATCGGTTATGTCGCCGACACGACTGAACAAGCCGTTGAAGAATTTTTTCCGGGCTACGCCGAGACTTTCACTAGAATTGGCAAAGAGAGAGGCTGGCCGCCCGTTACGCGCGCCGCTTTTGACGCGCAGCGCAGTGCGACCGGTGCGTTACTGGTCGGCAGTCCCGAAGAAGTGGCGGAGAAAATTCGTCGTCATAGCGAATCGCTCGGCGGCATTTCGAGAGTCACGTTTCAAATGGACAACGCGCAGATGAACCACGCCCAACTGATGCGCTCCATTGAACTGATTGGCACGCGAATGTCACCACTCTTGAACAATTAAAATATGCTCACGATCGTAGACAACCTGGTCATCGTTCTATATACAGCTCAAAAGAAACATTGGGTGAAATTGAGGCAACCGCATCATTTTAATTTAGGTGCCCAAAACTATGAATTCACAAACAGCTCAAACCACCACTACTGCTGACGAGTCGGCAATCCGTGATTTCCTTCACCAGATGATTGATGCTTGGAATCGAGGCAGCGGTGAAGACTTTGCTGCTCCGTTTAGTGAAACTGCCGATTTCATCGCCTTCGAGGGAACGCATCTCAAGGGTCGAAAAGCGATCGCTGCATTTAATCAGCAAGCCTTCGACACCGTTGTCAAAGGAACACGCCTGGAGGGTGAGGTGAATTTCGTCCATTTCCTGAATCCTCAACTTGCTCTCATGAACGGAGTTGTCCGGGTAATGCTGCCCGGACAACCCGAAACTTCACCGTCACGAGATTTGATGCAGCTATTCGTCGTGATGAAACGTGATCAAGATTGGCGAATTGAAGGGCTACTCAATGCCCGAAATTGACGCTAGAACGGCAATTCTTCTTGGACGAGTTTGACTCACTGAGTGAAGAGGCTCAACGTCAAGTAGCCGATATCGTTACAGATATCAAGCAGGCTTCTCTTCAACCGCGGGAGTAAACAAAGAATTCGGCAGCGATCGCGAATGAAATAAGAACCTGAAAGCAATCAAGCAATTTTACTCATTACACTTCGGATAGATAGAACATTACACGACCACAAGCCGCAGGAGATTTCCAATGAGACGAAAGATACTTACAACCACAATCATAACCAGAATCGCGATCGCAACTACGATTCTGTTCGGTGTCCTGTTACCGTTTAATTTTTCATCCTTGGCTCAAGTCAGTCCACAAGTGATTCCCAGAATCGAAGTGATCGAAAGTTCCGAGGGAATTCCACTCAGCTACCGTTTAGTCATTAGCCGATCTCAGGACAATGTTTATGTCTTCTGTCCCACTAACTTCGAGCCAGAGTTGAACTATCTGCGAAATGTGGAGGTGATTCAATGTAAGCCGTTTACCAGTCCTTAGAAGTAAACCAGTACGGAGTGAGGGTCAACTTTACACTTTTAAAGTGGTGAACAAAATGGTTAAGTGCGAAGATTTTGCACCTCATTACTGAACGGGGCCTTCGGCGGACCTTCCGAGTATGAACTCTTCCCTGAGGTTGTGAGTGCGGTCAGCCAGTGGATCAAAAGTAGAACGATCCAGATGATCAATGTTGAAGCTGTTGTTTTACCAGATAGGGTAGAAGACACAAGCAATGATGTCTACGGAGCCATGCTCAGCAATGGTTTCTACCCAGTTGCAAATGGTAGTTATACAACGCGGTAAGCAGACAAGGAGCATACCCAAAAATGGTTAAAGGTAGGTTAGAAGCCTTCAGTGATGGGGTAATTGCTATTATTATCACCATTATGGTACTGGAGTTGAAAATACCTCATGAGTCAGATTTAGCTGCACTACGTCCCTTGATTCCAACCTTTCTAAGCTATGTGTTGAGTTTCGTGCATGTTGGTATCTACTGGAACAATCACCATCACCTGTTTCAGGCAGTCCGACAAGTGAATGGTTCAACTTTATGGGCAAACCTACATTTGTTGTTCTGGTTATCATTATTTCCCTTTGTCACCGCATGGATGGGTGAAAATCACTTTGCTGCGTTGCCTGTGGCGCTTTATGGTGTGGTTCTATTGTTGGCTGCGATCGCCTACTTCACTCTGACCCGCACACTTGTGTTTCACCACGGTCAAGATTCCACACTTGCAAACGCTCTTGGGCGAAACTTTAAAGGCAAGTTATCGGTATTGATTTATGCAGGTTCAATTCCACTTGCTTTTGCAATCCCTTGGCTTGCATGTGCATTATCTAGGTACAGGACAAAAATTGAAGGACGTGGAAAAACTCATCGATGAATAACTCCAGATTCAGTAGGATTTGACGCAGGTGGTCGAAACCATAGCGAAAGATACTCTTGGCTT
>NZ_JAMPLB010000062.1:0-38550 GCF_039962325.1 Leptolyngbya sp. PL-A3 | reverse complement strand
GGCTTTGATACGATTGGGTCATTGTTGTTTCCTCCTACGGAGTTGGCTCATCAAGCCACCGTAGGAGTTACTTTACTGCCGCAACGCTCAAAACTCTTCGAGTCACACTGGTCGAACCAGTGGCTTACCTCAGTTGTTCAGTTATGCAATTAACTGGGATGTAAGACGAGGCTTGACCGATGGAGTTAAGAACTTTTCAGATTGACTTAGACAGTTTAGAAGAAATCAAGCCTCAGCAGTTACCGTTTAATGTTGAAGCAAAAGAAGCTGAGCTTGAATATTTTGCCCGTTCTGTCATTAAGCTAGGTGGTCTGCTTAGGATCCCGGTTGTGGAGCGTACAGGTATTGAATCCTATCGACTGATTGAAGGCCACTTTGATTATCTTGCATACCTCAAGGCAAGAGAACTCAACCCTGATTTGCCCGATCGTATCAGAGTCTTCATCATGGAGAAGGATAACTCTGAAGCAGTTCAGACTCAACTTAAAGCTCTAAAAGATCTTGAACCTTCCAATTCAAATAATTTCAAGTCAAACGACGAAGATAACAACCTCAAAGATTTGCAAGTACAGGTAAATAGCTTGAGATTGTATATAGAGACTGAACTAAAAAGGATTGGCGACAGCCTTCAACCTTTTCTAAATCCTAGTAAAACGGATGTAGAAATCAAGCAACTACTTGAGGACTTACGGGCGGAAGTTGCTGAATTGAGAGAAATTATTCCGCCTAAACCAGAAAAAATTAACCTGTTGTCAGCTAGCCGGAATGAACTTCTTGATGCTCTAATTGAATCTGGGATGAAAAAACAATATGCTAATGCCGCATCACAGGCTATTGAATACTGGAAAGATTCAGGTAGAGGACTAACTTGGACAAATCTTAAGAAGTCTACTAAAAAAGGTGATTGTAGAATCACCTCTTTTGGAGAAGCGACATATAGAAAGCTTCAAGAAATTGCAGAAATAAAGTAGTTGCTTTGCCAGCACTGAGAGAAATTAAAAGCAGATAGGACATTGTTTGAAGTACAATCCCCTGTCTGCTTTTGACTACGTTCCCTCATGGATAACACGTCTTGAACTTGGGTTACCCCTTATTCTTGATGAGCATTACATGGATAACCTGATTCACCAGGTCACTCGGCAGGTCCAAAGCTCGGCACAAACTGCCTAAAAGGTCCTCTTCTTCTTGAGTAACTTCGCCGTCTGCTAGTACTAAATCAGTTGCGATCGCGAAAGCAGTATCGTAGAGATCATGAGGTAATGTTTCGATCGCAGCATCAAACAGCACATTGGCACCATCTCGCCGTAAAGTATTGCTGAGACTGTCCAACATTCGCAGCATTACATCGCTAGAATAACTGCGAAAGAGTTTCATTCGATTAAAAGTAGCATTCAGAAGGCGAATTTCATCCTCTGCCAAATAACCATCGGAAGCTACGACGATCAGCATGAGTGCCACAAATGCTTCAGCTGGACCGAGTGTAATTCGACTTTTTTGAATACTCGTCTGACGAAACGCATCAAATAATCCCATTAGACAGTCTCCTAACACAGAAGTTGAAAAGCAAGCTCTACATTAGGTTACCCACAAGACCCATGCGCCTATCTAACGATAAACCTTACTATTTGTAACAGAAATTGGTCTGCTGGCTGAGCTGATGACACAACATCAGCTTCAACAATTGATATGAATTTCTATAAAATTGGTAGGTTGTTTCTAAGCAGTTCAACGGCAGTATTACTACAAACAACAGGTGCTCAAGTACTCGATTTATAAGCTTCTTAGCCTCTACCGTGGTGTTATAAGCGACGTATTTATAGCCGCCAGTATATGACTTAAAAAACAAAATAGCGTAAGTTTAGCGAGATAGAGATAAGAGACGTTATCTCTATCTGGAATGAGCGAAACTTGCGAAAATTGGTGAATTGATAGGGGTTGGAGGGCAGATAATGCCTGACGTGATACTGGGGTAATGAGAGTGGCGCTGCAGCCAGGGGCAATTAGCCTGAAGCCATTAGCTTGCAACGTTTTCAGGCAGTTTATTTATACTAGTAAAACGCAGAAATTCTAAAATCTGTCCCCACGGCTCAACAAATTTGCGTTGTCTCGGGCTTCAGTATGAGCCTAATTGCTCCTGGCTGCAGCGATACTCTCACTACCTCTTAGAGGGCTATCTTGCAGGCTTTGGCACACATTCTGTCGCAATCACTGTAAAGCAACCATTTGCAGCTACTAAAAAATTCTGCATGGTTTAACTATGCCCCCTGCAGCAGAGTTCATTTATGCTTCATTTAACCCTACTGGTTGAGGTATTCGTTTCCTCCTCCTAAAGAGCGTTAATCAAAAACGGTGCAACCTCTTTAATTGGTTTATGCAAGTACCTGTTGGCAACCCCGGTCTATGTTCATTCAACAAAAAGCCGTTACAACGTTTCGTGAACTTCTCAAAACAACGGGGGTGCGTGCAGCCCTGCAATTTCTCAATTCCACAAGTGAGCATCGCTTTACCGCTGTTTTTCGCTTTGAGGGTAACACTCTGCGTAACCTGCATCTAATCGACCGGGAGGATGCAAAGATTGAACGCTGCCCAGATTTACCGGTCCTAGAATCCTATTGTGTTTATGTGCGAAATACAGCAAAGCCTTTTTTGATAAACGACTCATTACAAGACGATCGAGTACAAGGGCATCCGAAGCGGAAATTGGTGCAGTCCTACTGTGGCATTCCACTGATTGATGAAGATGGAGAGCTGTTTGGCACCATTTGCCACTTTGATTTCAAACCAATTCCTTTTACAGAGGAACAGGCATTTTTACTGGATGAGGTTGCACCCCTTCTTATCAGAGCGATCCGAGAAACAGAGTGGAGACCAGAACCTCAAGCAAACGCCTGATGGCAGGTATGATTAGCTGTTGAAGGGTGTCAGTCTTGTAGCACTAACTTTGTTATAGACTCACACCAATTAGCAGAAGGTTATAGGGTTCCATATCGATGCCACGCCTTAATCGAATAGCTTCACAGCATTACAGCATCGCCATTCTCAGTGTTGGTATAGCCTTACTGCTGAAGCTTTTCCTGATATCTCTTATCGGCATCAAAACTCCATTTCTCCTATTTTTTGGTGCTGTAATCCTCAGTGCCCTTCGTGGTGGGATAAGGGTTGGTATCTTTGCAACTCTACTATCTGCATTGGTTGCTGACTTCTTTTTCTTAGAACCAACGTACGCTCTTTCGTTAACTGCTGACAATCTAATCCAAGTTGCTTTTTTTATTCTTGAGGGGAGCCTAATAAGCTCTGTAGTTGGCAGGTTACAACGAGCTCAGCAAAGAACTGAGCTAGCAACCCATCAATTGAAGGAGAGTGAAGAGAAGTATCGCCAATTGGTTGACCTCTCTCCCGATACAATTTTTATTCAGCAGAATGGAAGAATTGTGTTTATTAATCGTGCCGGGGTTAAGCTGCTGGGAGCAACTGAGGCAGATGAGCTACTGAACAAGCCTGTTTTAGATTTTATTCATCCAGCCGATCAACAATCTGTTAAAGAGCGGATTCGTCAGCTATTGGAGGAGCGACAATCGGTTGCACTTGTGGAGGAACAGTTTCTTCAGCTAGACGGTTCACCGATCGCTGTTGAGGTGGTTGCCTCACCGCTTTTCTATAAAGGGCAGCCAGCGGCTCAAGTGATTGTACGTGACATTCGTGAGCGCGAAAAAAGAGACCAAGTGCTACAAGCTACCCTACAACAGTTTAATTTTCATATTGATAACTCCCCTGTTGCACTGATTGAGTGGGGTGCTAATTTCTGTATTACTCGCTGGTCTCGACAAGCCGAGCAAGTTTTTGGTTGGACGGAAGATGAGGTTTTAGGCAAACAACCATACGAATGGAACTTTGTGTTTGCCGATGACTTAGAGACCGTAAAAGCGTCTGTTGCTGGGCTGTGGGAAGGTCGTGAGCAACAAACGGTTAGTTTCAACAGGAATTATACGAAAACGGGTACGGTGATTGATTGTGAATGGTACAACTCAGCCCTGTTCGATGAATCAGGCAATTTAGTCTCGGTTCTGTCGTGGGTTTTAGAGGTGAGCGACCGCAAGCAAGCAGAAGCAGAACGTGACCAGTTACTAGTTCGTGAACAAGTTGCTCGGGCCGATGCAGAAGTTCAGCGCAATCGGCTCTACTCCATCCTGATGCAAGCGCCTGCTTTGATTTGTATCCAACGCGGGCCTGAACATGTTTTTGAGTTTGCCAATCCCCTGTATTGCCAGACTGTTGGTAATCGCGAACTGATTGGAAAAACCATGCGAGCAGCGTTTCCTGATTTAGAAGGACAAGTCATTTTTGATTTATTGGATAACGTGTTTAAGACGGAAGAACCCTTTATTGGAACCGAGGTTGAAGTTCAGTTTGATCGGCGGGGGGATGGCACGATCGAGGGAGGCTTTTTCAACTTCATCTACCAACCTACTTATGACATTCATGGCCATGTGGAAGGTATCATTACCTTTGCTTTTGAGGTCACTGACCAGGTTGTGGCATGCCGCCAGGCTGAAGCTTTAGCGGCAGACCTCAAAGCCGAGCAAATTGCATTAAAAAGAAGCGAAGCCCGCTTTAGCCGCTTAGTAGATTCCAACATTATTGGGGTAATTCTGGCTAGTCCGGATGGGCACATCATCGAAGCCAATGATGAGTTTCTTGACGTGATTGGTTATAGCCGGGAGGATTTACATAACGGACTGGTGCGCTGGTCTGAGATGACACCCCCTGAGTATCAGGAGCAGGATCAGCGGGTGATTCAGGAGCTATTAACCACGGGGCGTTGTACACCGTTTGAGAAGGAATATATTCGCAAAGACGGTAGCCGGATAGCAGTGTTGATTGGAGCTGCCGTGTTAGACACCGAGCAATCTCCATGGGTCTGTTTTGTGCTCGACCTGACCGAGAGTAAACGGGTAGAAACTTTACTGCGGCAACAAACCGAGGAGCTAGCCAAGGCTAATCGCCTCAAAGATGAGTTCTTAGCAACCGTCTCCCATGAATTGCGAACTCCACTTAATGCCATGCTGGGCTGGTCTACGATGTTGCGATCTAAAAAATACGATGAAGCGACAGTAAGCCGCGCACTTGAAGCGATTGAGCGCAATGCCAGGGCTCAGAATCAACTGATTGACGACTTGCTCGATGTCTCTCGCATCATTTCTGGCAAGTTACGGTTAAATGTTCGCCCTGTAGTACTGGTGTCTGTAATTGAGGCTGCGATCGATTCGGTTCGGCCTGCTGCAGACGCAAAAAACATTCGAATTCAAAGTGTTTTAGATCCGGCAGCGGGGCCAATTTCTGGAGACCCTGATCGTCTACAACAGATATTTTGGAACTTACTATCGAACGCGGTCAAATTCACCTCCAAGGAAGGGCGAGTTCAAATTCGCTTAGAACGCATCAATTCTCATGTTGAAGTGATCGTCAGTGATACTGGACAGGGCATTAGTCCTGAGTTTTTGCCCTATGTCTTCGATCGTTTGCAACAGGCTGATAGCTCAACAACCAGAAAGCATGGAGGCTTAGGGTTAGGTTTGGCGATCGCTCGACATTTAGTAGAGCTGCATGGAGGCAGTGTGCGAGTAGATAGCGCTGGAGAAGGGCAAGGGGCCACGTTTACTGTGATTTTGCCCATTGCCATATTCCGTCCCGCATCGCCTGATGTGGAGCGGGTGCATCCAGCCCTGAGCGACCAAGTTCCCTTAATGAGTGAGACAAGGTTAGATGGCTTAAACGTATTGGTTGTGGATGATGAAGCAGATGCTCGCGAGTTGTTGGCAGCACTGCTGGAGCAAAGTGGGGCAAAAGTGATGACAGCCGCATCGGCAGCGGAAGCCTTAGCTGTCTTGACTCAAAATGCGCCTGACCAGCAACCTGCTCTTTTAGTCAGTGATATTGGGATGCCGGGGGAGGACGGTTATATGTTGATTCGTCAAGTTCGAGCATTGCCCCCAAAGCAGGGTGGTTCTGTTCCTGCGATCGCGCTTACTGCTTATGCGAGAACTGAAGATCGAATTAAAGCACTCTCCTCAGGTTTCAATTCCCACGTTCCTAAACCCGTTGAGCCAGCAGAATTCATCACAGTTGTCGCTAATCTGATTAATCGGTTGTAACAAATAGTCCGAGCAGTTTTTAGCCAGAAAAATAGGGAGATAGACAAAAATTATCCTCTTTTTCAAGGTGCATATATGGGGTAATGAGGTTGGCTAGGCGAGTCCTCTCACAAGAACCCGCCCGCCTTCAGAATCGTGCCTGAGAGTTTCCCCTCACACGACTCCTCTCCTGTCTAAGTCCCCACGCCAAGGGTGAATAGGGCAGTGCCCCTTCCTATCCCATTCGGTCTTTTGGTGGTGACAAGTGCGATGAACCAACTGGAGGTTGTCATATCCGTCTTTACCCTCTCGAGCTTGCGGCCAAATGTGGTCTTGCTCCAGGGAGTCTTGGATATCAAAAACACTTCGGCAAATTGGACATCGGCCCTTCTGTCGCTTCAACAGGGCGGCATGACGAAAGCCTGTCATGGGATGACAGCCTCGTCGAGTAGCCCAGTAGACCCAATCCCCGTCGTACCAGCTTTTGGTTCCTCTGACTTTAATGTGTCTTTGAATGGACACGTCTGAGAATTTCACCAGTTTCCGGGTGATCTTGCCTGACTGCTTGACCCCGAAGACCCAGTTTCGTTCCCCAACTGTATGCCAATAGCGAGCTTTAACCCAAGCTTGGCTTTTGTTTGGGTGTCTGCGCTTCGCCCATCGCTTCAGTTGCCAATAGACAACAGAGTCGAGGTAGGCGAAGGTGCGACTGGCCGAGTTGGAACGATGGTAATGAGCCCAGCCCAAGATGATGGGGTTGAGTGCCTCAATCAAGGCGTTCTGGGAAGACGTTCGGTGTCGTTTGACCGTATCGTTCAACGTCTGGACTAGCCGCTTCAGTGATGTTGAACTGGGTTTTATCAGGGTTTTATAGGGACGCTGGCTTTTGTTCATCCGTCGGCGGGGAGTGCGATACTGCCGCACCTGGTAGCCGAGGAAGTCGAAGCCAGTGCTGTAGTCCGGTCCCCCATCTAGGGTATGGGTAATCCGGGTTTTCTCCTCTTTTAGTTCTAACCCCCGGTCCTTCAGCCATTGGCTAATCAAGGATTTCGCTTTGACAATAGTGTCGAGGCTGGTATGCAGCACCACAAAATCATCGGCGAATCTCACCAAGTGAGCCCCTTTGAAAGCCATTTTGACTGTTGTTTCCAAGCCATGTAGTGCGATATTCGCGAGGAGTGGGGAGGCATTACCCCCTTGGGGTGTCCCCTTCTCCGTGGCTTGAATCCTGCCGTCTTGTAACACTCCAGCTTTCAACCATGCCCGACATTGCCGAGCAATGGAAGGATGACTGCTAGAGAGTTGGGCAACGAGAGGGCCGTGAGAAATTTGATCAAAACAAGCGGCGATGTCAGCGTCGAGAACCCATTTAGGTTGTTGGCTGATACATCGATGGACCTGTTCAATCGCATCCTGGGGTGAACGTCCTGGTCGAAAGCCATAGGAATTAGGCTCAAAGAGCGCTTCCCACTGAGGTTCTAGGGCAAGTTTGGCTAATGCCTGTTTTGCCCGGTCACGCATAGTGGGAATGCCGAGCTTGCGATATTCTGACTTCCCTGGTTTTGGAATCAGCACTCGGCGCACCGGGGCTGCACTCCTATCCAAAGCTATCTCTTTAGCAAGCTGTATCCGTTCCGCAGGTTTGAGGGAGTGTATCCCATCAATCCCGGCAGTCTTCTTGCCCTCATTTTCCTGGGTAACACGGCGAACCGCCAGTACCAGAGCCGACCAGGATTTTAGCAGCAGGCGTTGAAGTGACTGGACTTTGTCAGTTTCACCTTGTTGTGAGGCGCGATAGATTCGCTGTTGAAGGCGGTAAACATTACGCTGGACTTGTGGCCAGCGAATCGTTTCCCAGGCATCAGATGTCTTAATAGACTCCGTCATGTTATCCCTCAATGTTGAAACTTGCCTCGACAGCAGTGTGTACGTCAGCTTATCCGCTGGCTTTCCCAACGGCGTTTGCTTCTTACACAATCCTTTTCCTCTAGACATGTACGCCATGAGGTGACTACTTTGGCATCGTAAAACCATGCCGAAGAATGTCCTTGAGGAGTTACTTCGTTCCTAGGGGATGGGCGTTTAGACTGATTTAGGCTCCTACTTTCCGCCGGGTGATAAGCTCGCACTCCAATGGACTACGCTATGCCCATTGAGGATCACCAGGTCCGTTTTGGACGAGGGGTGTCAGATTCTATTTCCCCTCAGTTACATAACGACGGTTCAGACGTAGGTTCGTCTCCTAGCCATGTCAGTTCACCAAGGAAAGATGACTTTTAGAATCTAAAGTCATTGCTCCGATTCACCCCGCTTTACGGATTGATGCTCAGTCTCTACCGTAGGGGTGCTGGTGCTGGGTCTATGCTCGACCAGTCAGGCTGACCCTGGATATAAAGTCCAAGGCTTACTGATCCATCCTCTAAGTTGTCAAGGTTCGGTTGAACCTCGCTAGCTGCACGTCTTTCCAGATTGGATTGACTTTCCAGCTAAACGAATCGCACAGCGTAGCTGCAACGCGGGGCAATTAGGCTCGCATTGAAGCCTGAAACAACGCAAGTTCGTTGAGCCGTGGTGTTAAATTTGAGAATTTCTATATCTTTATAGTATAAATAAACTAGCCTGAAAAGCTTATTCCATAAAGGTTTCAAGCTAATTGCCCCGCGTTGCAGCTACGCTCTCATTACCCCAGGTACGGGCTGCGGCTCTCAGGATGCCGGGTAACTGGCTATAGGGGCGAAACCTGAGGTTTGGCATAGATGATTGAGGGCAGAGGAGAGGGGGCGAGCGCCCCCTTTGCAGGTAGTAAGCTTTGCGGTACTTTTCAGATTGGCTAGAGAGCAGGGGGCTGCTGCGATACGCCCCCCTGTTGGCTACTTGAAAACGGTGATCAGGTTAACCACCAACATCTCAGAGGTAAGTCGTCACTGACATGAAGGCCTCTCATTACCGTTTTTCCTGAACCGTAGAGCAAGGCGATCGCAGAAAAGACCTAATTGGTGCAGTTATGTCCGATCGCCCCAACGAATCAGGCGAACACTCCAGCGGGGTCAAGTTCCTGCATGATGGCGTCGAGCTCGGCCTCTAGCAGCAGTGGCAGCTCTGGCACAGAACCCAGGCACTGCCCATTATGGACTCTGTGAGATACTTCTCAAACGTTATAGAAGACGATTGCCCATGAACTTTTTCGACTGGTTTCTGGCGCTGCTATCGGGCGTAGCACTAGGTTTTGTGATAGCAACAACCCGTGACTGGCGGGTTGTCCTCCTTTGCTTTATCTTTGCCCTGTTCCTACTCGCAGCTCCGAAAATCGACCCCAAAATGGAACAGTTGGGGCGATCGCTTGGGGACTGGCTTGCTAACCAAAATATGCGGATTTTGAATAAAAGAAAAAATCGTCCGTAGCCTTCTCTCCATCGGTTACAAGCGATCGCCACCATCAAAGCAGAATTGATCACCATTGACGGTGAGCGGTATCAGGATTGCTGGCTCGATTCCACACCCGATCGCACGGGGAAGAAGCACTACACACGGCTGCGGTGGTTTATCGACGTGGCAACCAAGAAAAAGGGCTGTAGGACGCTGCGAGGGGATGAGGTAGGCAGAGCGACGAGGGCGATCGCGCTCTGCCAACTGGAAGCTGACCTGGCCCGCGTCGGTGAGGAGCTGCGGAAGGTCGAGGAGTTGGCAGCAAGGTTAGGTCTGGAGGTGCCAGCGGTCAGTGTTGCCCAGGTCGAAGCAGACCCCCAAACCATTCCCGATGGAACACAGGTTAAGGTGCCGTCTGGATGGGAAGCTCAGATCATCGGCTATGCCGGGGGCGATCGCTACCATCTGCGGTTCCTCACTGGCATTAAGGGTCAAACTGATATCTATCCGGCTCGGATGCTCACGGTTGAGTAAAGACGTTTATCATCCTTAGCAAACACACTTAACTCAAGCGAAGAGGTCGGCTACCAAGCTCAGGGGAATACTCAACGAAATATAACAATGCATCCATAATTTATGAGCGATAAAGAGTTAAAGGCGCATCTTGATGCGATACAGACAGAATTAGAATCTCAAAAATGGGCCAAAGTATCTGAACTGATGCCCCACATACAATCCCTTTCAGACGAGGAGCTGACAGAGCTATTGAACCGGGTCTGGTACATCAAATCCGCACGTACAGAAGCGCAAATTATGTCACTCTATATGCCCGGATAAGAAGTGATCGCTCCTAGCATTAGCACAAAAAAACCGCACCTACTGCTAAAGAGGCGCGGGTTAAACATATATGTGCGGGATGATTCTCCCACAAAAGGTCTTCCTTCTTAGTATGAAAAACCCGCATCACTCGTGGGTGGATGCGGGCAAGAGCAAAATTTGTATCTCTGATTTTGCCATGGACGACGATCGTCCAAATCTAAAGAGATCTTAAGCAGCGAGCTTAGAAGTTCGGATTGCTCTAGCATTTTTATTGATATTCAAACGGGGTTAGCTCTATAAAAACCCTGACCATAAGCCGATTTATACCCGGTTCAATGCCTGCCTACATTTTGAGGTGGGCATTTTGCATTTTGAAGGAATGGCTTAGAATTGCCAACAAAAAGCCCTGACCGCGCAGCCAGAGCTAGAAATGTGTGTTTCCTATCCGTAACCTGATCATCCTACCGCCCCTAGCAACACACCCACAGCGAAAACACCAGCAGCGCAGCGGTAACGGTCGAGGGGAATAGGTGGTGGTGCGGTATCGCGGTGAATGCTCTTGAGGGAGGCGATCGCACTCCTCAATAAAAAACCTCGCGCCATCTGAGGAAGACGCAAGGGATGATTGTAATCTGCTGAATTTTTGCACGAAGCCTATGGGCAGCGGCTCTGCCTGGAGAGCGATCGCACTATGCTCCCGCTTTTGCCAATGGAAAAACCCGCGTTGCCCTCAAAGGCAATGCGGGGGAAATCAAAACTTACGAACCTAGATTATGCCATAGGAGGCGATCTCACAGTACTGAGAGCGTGACGTGCACCGGCGTGAGTAGAGCGGCAATAGTAAGGAGCATTTAGTATCCTTACCTCACTTGTAAGAGATACTCTTTAAAAGTGATAGATGGCATCGCCTATGCCTCAAACCTACTGCCACGACTGCACCCACTGCAACGCTGACGGCCCCACCTGTAAGCATCCTCGGGGCGGAGAGTTTCTGGCTTACATCGTACGATGTGCAGGAGCAGGGGTAAGGATGGATGCCTCAGACTGTCCTGGCTTTCAATCAGTGGAGGGTCAACGGTGATTGAAAGCTGTTGTTATGACTGCATCTTCTGCGACCCCTTGAATGAGGGGTGATTGAAGCGACGCTGTCACCAGATGCAATTAGCTCTAATTCGGAGCCTGAAACAACGTAAATTCGTTATTTAGCAGAAGCTAATGTGGAAAATGGCGGATTTTTTAGTACAAAATAACTGTACTGAAACTCCTATCCTACAAAGGTTTCAGCCTAATTGCACTTCATGACAGCTTCGCTTCAACCAGGCCTTGTTTCAGCGTCACGGTGCCATTAGCAGGCGGATCGTCTTGCGGTTGCTCGGGTTCATCCTTCGGTGCGGCTGATTTGGTGGGTTCCTTCGGCTTCGATGCTGGCTTGGAAGGGCCACCACTGGACGTTGTGGGCTGTGTCTCTGGCTTGAAGATGGCTTTTCCACCCTCCGCTAACAGCCACAAAAACACCGTCACCTGAACGGTGGAAAGACAGATCACCAACCAGAGCAGCTCACCCCAATTAATCATAAGTCCGGTGAAGCTCACGACAAACGGCTTGAAGTAACGCAGCAGAATCGCCAGGTCGGTGCAAAACGCCCCATAGCAAAGGAGCATGATCCGACCGATCCACCGTTGCGGGTAAGCGTTGTATTGAGACTTCAGGCTGGCAACCAGCGGGTTGTCCGTTTTAGATACCTCCAGACCTCGAAACCGCTCGGCAGCTTTAATCAACAGGGCCAAGGCACCCAGCGAACCTTTCACCAACAGGGGCAACGCTTCCAACACTTGCAACAGTGCCCACAGCACCAGGGCCACGAAGCCGATCAGCAACTTGAACCATCCTTCAGGGGTAAAGAAGGACATCAAGATTTTCCAGTACAGCGAAGCATTCCAGGCACAGAAAACAATCACGGCAAGGCGTGTCACCAGAACCAGCATAAGGATTCCAAATGAGCCACTATTACCTAAGCCGGGGTTCTTCAGGTTGTTCATGGATTAGCCCTCTGCCGGTGTGGTGGAGTTAATGGGGGCGGTGATGCCGCGATTTGTCGCCCGCTCAATGGCCTCCTTCACGACCCGAGGGGATGCATTGCCCGCAAACTGTGTCAGCTTGCCACCGTCACCGACTACGGCAGTTCCCCCGATGCCGTCGCAGACCACCAAGCCTGGTTGCAACGGCTGAGCATTGGTGCCACTGACGGCGGTTGCGTTGGGCACAATCTGCGCGAATTGGCCATTTTCATAGAGAAATAAGCAGTCAGCTTTATAGCGGTCGTTGGCAATCGCCCGCTCCTGCTGAATCAGTTCGTTGCTGCGCAGAAGGTTTGTTACATGAGTCACTTCGCTCTGGCGTTCTTGGTAGCGCTCCCATTGGCGAGGAGCTTCCAGCGCAACAGCACTAACAGCAACCAGGACGATGGCAAAAGGCGTGAGTTGTTGGGCAAGCGTTTTATCTGAATCTGGGTTTCGTACCATAGAGTTGTTCCTCTCTATTTGCGTGGAGTGGACAGGGGGCGATCGCCTCGGCCTGAGAAACTGGGCAATCGCTTTCCCTTAAAGCATGTGGAGTATCCCGATGAGGGATGGGTGAATTGCGTGGATAAGGGTATTGGTGAGTAACGGTGAGTACGAGAGCAGCACTCACTAACCCCATCAAGATGATGAAGGTGAAGAACCAGGAGGGTTTTCCTGGGGCTTTCCCAGGGCCAGCAATTGAGCCAGCATTTCTTGAAGGTCTGACGTGGTTGCAGTCTGTTGCGACGCCAGTATCTGAGATTTAAGGGCAGCCACCTTCAGATCCACCACGGTTCCCTGGATGAGGGATTCGAGTTTTTTCTTGTCTGCTTGAGACTTTTTGAGGGCTTGTTCCTGGGCTGCGACCTTCTCATCCATCGCTTTCTTCGCCGCACTGGTAGCAATGGCTGCGATTGCTACTACTTGGTCCGAGTCCACAGTCTGACCCATAACTCCATCGAAGTGTCGTACCATCGCAGCCGGGTCAAAGCTTTCAGGCAGCGCCACGTCAAGTATTTGGGTGGGAGTGAGGACAGAACTTGCAAAAAAATCTTCAGGCACCATCGGTGTTGTGGGCATGACAGGAGGTTCGGTCGGTTGAAGCTTTAGATCAAATTCATGCGCTAACTGCGCCACCATGTCTGGCGTCAGGCCATGAGCAACATCGAAATGAAGCTCCTGGCAACGTTCATACACAGTGGTCTTCGGTAATCGGTGCTCCTTACAAAACTTACTCAGTGAAGTGTTCATCGCTCAAATCCTCAAAGGCTGATCAGAACTGACACCGAACAACGCCGAACGGCTACGAACGTTGATTTCTCGTGAAATCCGTTCGCCTCCAGTTCGGGTGCTGTTCAGAGATTTAGGAATCTGAGCGTATGCTAGCATAGGTTCAAGACTTTTCCGGACAGTCTTGAACTTAATCCATAACTTTCAAGGAAGCACTATGATTGCAGCATCAACCGGCGATTTTCCTGGAACGATGCCCACTCAAAAGGCCACAGTCTACTTCACCTGTCAGCCCGAACTAAAAGAAGCCCTTCAAAAATGGGCAGAAGAGGAGGGACGAAGCTTAAGCAATCTTATGGAGCGGATTGCGATCGCTGCGTTGGCTGATAAGACGAAGGGTTCGTGAGGCGATCGCCATGATGAAACCTATGCGTGATAAAGCTCTCAATCAAGCGCGTACACCCGATAAGAACCACTTAAAGAAGGGTGCCAAAGTGCTCCCTCTACTTAAAGGCTCAAGGCGACCACGAGCACACTCATTGGTGGCTGAAGGTATATTCCGGATAAATCCCTCTCTCCGTAGCATTTGGAAAAAGCGGCAGCACTATCTCGCAGCAATTGCGAGGGAGGTTTTGTTGTTTATTAGTTTTCGTTCCCACGCAACCCCCAGAATTCTCCTCATTCAAGGGGTCGATTGGATTATCCTTAACAGGATAGTTGGGAAGGCTCTACAGCCCGCAGTGGCATGTAGTTACAAGTTTGCCCACAACATCTTCCAGGAGGTAAGCCCCATGCGTTAGCCCCTATAGGACACGACGCAACAACTAATAGCCCCACAAAACAAAAACCGCTACGAGGGGCCAATCTCACAAGCGGTTTCTGTCAAAGTTAGAGGTTATTTGGTTTTGCATAGTCCCACCTTACTTGGTGGATAGCTGAAAGAGTGTTGCTCTCTCAGTTCAGGGAGTTTTTGTCTTAAAAACCCGTCTGATCTTGAGACAAAGATAGCACACTGATGGATTTGTGTGTCTATTTTTGCTGCAACCTTCTTCTTAAAACTTGCGCTGAAGCGTCCACCACACTGCTGCTTCATCAACTCAACCATGTAGAACTAAGGGCTCAATGAAGCCCATCAAACTCCTATGAATACTGTGCGTTTGGAGACCCAGCCACTTGGATCTTCACAGAGTGTTGTGCCTACGTTTGACTCGTATCATCAAGGCTTTGTAGGACGAGATAAGCTCATCCCTACTACGCGTAAGAACCCTTGCGTGCTCTGTGGCAATACATCGGGTAAATGTCGAGAGGCGAATGACCTTCGGCTTTGCATGGAGTACACCACAAGCTCTCTCGCTATCCCCGGTTATCGATTTACAGGCTTAAGTAAGGATGGACTGTGGGGTGTCTGGGTCGTTGACGACGGAGCAAGCTACTCTAAGGAAGACCGCGAACAATGGTGGCAGGAGCAACAGATTCGGCGACATCTGCGAGAACAAGCCGAAGCAGCGCAACGCGCCCAATCGTTGCCCGCGGTAGAGCGTGATCGCCATTACCAACGGCTGCTCTCCCACCTTACTCTTCACCCCGAGGACCGGGCCGACCTGCATCGACGTGGCCTGAGCGAAGCTCACATAAAAGCCGGTGGTTTTGTCTCGGTTGAACAATGGCAAAAACTACCAGAGGACTTCCCCCTCACCTTGCCAGGGGTGAATCTGGATGGGCGATCGCTCAATGTGTCTGGTCCCGGATACCTCTGCCCCATTCGTGACATCGACGGCTTAATCGTTGGATTACAACTGCGCCTACGTGATGTTAAAGACAGTGGTCGCTACCGCTGGTTATCGAGCGTCACTCACAATCGGCCCAACGGCCAGCCCCCCAACTTACCAAATGGTGAGTTACCCCTCGCAGTATTTCGGCCTGAGGTAACGACCCGGCAAGCGATCGCCCTGGTAGAAGGTACAGGTCCCAAACCCTTCATTACCTCCCAACGACTGGGGGTGATCACTGTTGGTGCTGCCGGAGGGCTTTTTGCCGCCAGTTCCGAAACGTTGCGGGTGACTTTAGGACGACTCGCCACAGAACTGGGTACTCGCCGCATCGAGTTCTTTCCCGATGCGGGGTCGCTAGAAAACCCCCATGTCTTGCGCCAGTATTGGGCCACCTGGGAGCTATTAGAGCAGCAAGGCTATTTAGTTCACGTTGGTTGGTGGGGGCAGGTTTCGAAAGCCCATCCTGACATTGACGAGTTGGAGGATGTGGAGGCGATCGCCTTCCTCTCTCCCCACACGTTTTTGGCAATGGCTCCCGCAGACGTTGCAGCCACGGTAGCCGCGCATATCCAGCAAGCCGACGCTGCAAAAGTCGAAGCGAGGCTCTCCCAGGAGCAGGTACGGGAGCGCTACCGGGTTGAAACCGATCGCCTCATGGCCGAATGCAATGGCCTGCGAGTTGAACCCACGCTTACACTATCCGGACGCTATATTCCCTCAGGGCTTCTGCAACTACCCCAGACTGCTGGCACTGTTGTAATTGACGGTCCAATGGGTGTCGGTAAAACCTCAACCGCGCTCAAAGAACTGGTTGAACAGCACCGCCGCCAGTACCCAACCGCTTTTCGCTGCCTTCTTACTCCCCGAAATGCCTTGGGGCGTCAGTCCGCCGCTGTCCTGGGGCTGCCGCACCACACCGCATTTAAAGGCTTTGGTCCCTGCCCTACTGAAGTCACGCTCTGCCCTGAATCTGGATGGCGCTTTCCCACCAAGCGACTACCAGACGGGCCACCACTGATCCTCATTGATGAAGTGAGCCAACTGCTTCACCAGGTCCTCGAAGGCAAAACCTCAGGCCAAAACCATGCGCTTAACCTCCATTGGTTGCGATCACTCTTGCAATGGGTCAACGCACAGGGCGGCTGGATTGTGCTTTCTGAAGATGGCATTACTAATCTAGAAATTGACCTTATTGCCCAGGCGTCTGGCCTTGAGGTAATAGAATTCTTCAAGTTTGAACGTACCGACAGTGAACGCAGAGACATGACACTCTTTAGTTCACCATCGCTTACGTGGGCTGAAATAAAAAATCGGCTCAATAAAGGTGAAAACCTTGTCATTGCCAGTGACTCAGCGACGTGGCTCCGCCACACCCGTGAGATGGCGATCGCCAAAGCCTCTACCTTTGCCCAACTCGATACGAGTGAAATAACCCTGACCGAAGCCCGCTCAATTCTGGAAGAACTGGAAGCCAGCCAGGAGCAACGGGAAGTGGCCCATAAGCGGCTACTTCAAGACAAATTACCAGGGGTGAATCTCAACGACCCGCACTTTATCTTGAAGGCCCTCGTGGAAAACAACGGGCGCTTCCTGAAAACTGCCGAACTGCTCTGGATGGCGCGCAACCCTAAGGCTGCTCAATGGCTTGACCGCTGGACCTGGATAAATGAGTTTACCCAGGCAACCCGACGGGGGCAGTTTGCGAGCTACACTCGCCTCTCCTTTCGTTCTGGGCAAGCTAAGCTCCTGAGCGAATGCCCTCTACAGCCCTTTATAGATGGCACTATCGAGCAATGGGATAACAACAGCTGGGAGGCGATCGCCGTCCACCAATGGGCAGTTTTGCACCGTCACCAGTTCCGTCGCTACCTGCGGCTTACTATTGCGGAAGACCATCCGCCGGTTAAAACCGTCAATAAGTTGCTGCGTAAGCTGGGGTATGAGGTGAAGCACCAGGGATGGAAAGGCAACCGGGAGCAGCGGGAGCGCCAGTACGGTATCACTAACCTGGAAGATGCCGACCGCGAGGCGATCCTAAAAGCCCTAGAAGAGCGGTTTATCCAACGTCTTAAAGAGAAGGAGGGCATCGCTGAAACTGAAGATGCTGTACCCGTGATCGCAACCTGCATAGAGATACCACTTCTTCCAAGTTGCGATCACGGCCCTCAGCCGGACTGGTCACACTGTCCTCAAGATGTGCTGGAGATTATGCAAGCAGCGTGGCTTGATGCGGAGAATACGCAGCAGCGGCAGGTGGTGTTGGATGCGATAGCGGAGTATGGGAGGGCGATTGCGTCATAGATTTTTGGATTCTGCCCACCTCCCTGTATCGCAACAGACGGAGCATTTCCTCATACCTTGTTGTCGCTCTACGAATGTCGCTCTTAAGGAATAGAGCATTATTCTCTCGTTCTTTAAGCAACTTGCTGATGCATTTCCTTGCGTTCCCTCTAAGGAACACTTTTTGCTCTCTGGCCATGCATTCTTCCAGAAAGGCTTCTTAAGTATTGACGGAGAAGGTAAACTCCTTCTCCACTTTTTTAGAGGGGCATGATGTATTTGCTTGTATACATCCGATGCACTTGGGTATACTCAGAGTATAGGAGGGCTGTGCTATGTCCCAAAGTGAAGTGGTAACTGTCAGACTTGCCCCAAAGCTTAAGGCGAAGCTTGATGCATTAGCAGAAAGTACTAACCGTAGTAAGTCGTGGTTAGCTGCCCAAGCAATTGAGCAATATATTGAGCAACAACTGTGGCAAATCCAAAGGATTGAAGAAGCGCTCGCTCTTGCTGAATCTGATAATGCACATTGGGTTGAAGGTGATTCTGTAGAAGAGTGGCTTCACTCCTGGGGAACTAAGGACGAAAAGCCCGTTCCATGCGAGTAGTGTTTCTTTCGCTTGCAGTTAAAGATTTAGCAAGCATACGTGAGTATATTGCCAGTGATGATCCAGAGGCAGCGCAACGAGTTGCAAGTCGTCTTCTCCAGAGCGTCAAGCGACTTGCGGCACTGCCTCACTTAGGCAAAGCGGGGCGAGTTCATGGCACACGAGAGCTTGTAACCCCAAAAGTAGGAAAGACAAGCTATGTCATTGTGTACCGTGTGAAGGAAGAGCAGCTGCAAATTTTACGAGTGCTTCCAGGGATGCGTGATATTGATCGTATTCTGGAGGATGAAGGCAATTGAGGTGCCAGAGGGAGCTTTTTCCGTGGCCACTGTAACGGGAGCGGCTCCTTAGTGGACACTTGGAAACCCCCAGGAAAGCCCTCCATCTGCACTCCCCCACGTTTTAAAGCTGGGTAACGCAAAAGTATTTTTTGTTTGGAACTACTCTCCCAGTAGTGTACAGGTAGTGACCGAAGTAGCCTATCGCTTTATCGTCTCACGACCTTTTTACTGCTCAAGTGCCTATGGCAGAGTACTTTTGTGCGCCTCATCACTCTTCTGCATGGTCAGCGGCACTTACGAGTGTGCCTCACTCTTTTCGTACCTTAGAAGGAACGACGGAAGAAGCGTCTGACCTTACGGCTGTATATCTCCCCTCCTCCCCTTCCCACGCTATCAGGAGCGAGAGCCCTCTTGAGCGATTACAGGTAAGAGGACCTAGCGTCCTTACTACAGAAGAACTTCTTGCCCTGCTGCTGGGTACTGGGAACTCATCCTGGTCGTCTCCATTAGTGCAGCGAGTCATTGAGGCCGTGCAGCACGGGGATGGAAATCTCCGTCAACGTCTCCTTCGGGTTGATATGGCTGAACTTATGGCCATACACGGAGTCGGGACAGCAAAAGCAGCGCGAGTCATTGCGGCAATTGAGTTAGGGAGGCGGCTGTACCTGCACGCTCCACCATTAGGAACCGTGATTGATACGCCAGACTTAGCAGTAGCGGTGATTTCTCCTCACCTCATGTGCAAACCTTTTGAAGGGTTTGTAGTGGTATGTCTCGATATTAAGCACCGCTTTGTGTCATCAAAACTGCTTTCAATGGGCACTGATACCGAAACCCTTGCCCATCCGCGCATTATTTTTGGCGAAGCACTACGACGTGGAGCAACCCGTATTATTGTGGGGCATAATCATCCGAGCGGTGAGGTAGACCCCTCCCCTGATGACATTGCACTTACGAGGCAAATTCTCAACGCAGGAGTCCTGCTTGATATGCCTGTACTCGACCATTTGATACTAGGATGCGGTACCTATAAGAGCCTTCGGCAATGCACTACCCTTTGGGAAGAGGTTCCTCAAGGCACTAAAGGAGAAGCAGAGACGACGGTTCATGAGAGAATTCCTATCCGGAGCAACGTTGCTCCGGACAATACGTACCTTCACCTGGCTTACGCGGAGCAACGTTGCTCCGAAGAGTCTGAGTAGGACTGGAAGAGCTAGCTCTCCTCTTGTTTACTCTCTTTGTTTTCTGTGTCTTCACTCTCTTTTAGTAAGGCTTCGAGATCTTTTAAGAGGCGTTCAAGTCGTTTTTTCTTTTGTGGTTTTTCAAAAAATGTTTTTGCTTTCTTTGCTTTTTTGAGCGAGTCTTCAACGCGTTCGAAAAGTGATGGCTCATGAGAAGCGCTTATCCCTTTTCCTTTCGCAGGTGCGCCTTCTTGCACACGCTTTTTGACTTCCCGAAATGAGAGACGTGCGGCAAGTACTTCTTTAAGAAGTGCGGTACGGGTTTCTTCATCTTTTACTTTGCTCAGTTCGAGCGCAGAGAGGTACGAAAGCCCTTGGGTAAGATGTGCTTCTTTGAGCTCGTCTGGAAGATCGAGAGTACGTAGGTTCTTCGTCCGAAAGGTTTGAAGTTCAATATTAAACGCAGCGAGAACAGAAAGAATGTGTTCAAACTCCTCGCTCGGAGCAACGTTGCTCCGAGATTTATCGGGGTGCCCCTCGGAGCGAACTATCGTAATTGCCTGCTCCCGTGAAATCCCAAATTTAGTTTCAATAAGCTGCAACACTCCCTCTGTTTCTTCGAGCTTGCTTAAGTCTTCTCGCTGGAGGTTTTCCACGAGGGCAAACTCAAGGGCTTCTTCATCGGTATAGTCATCAATGATGCAGGGAACCTCAGTGAGCCCTGCTTTCTTTGCAGCCCGCCACCGGCGCTCACCTGCGATAATTTCATACGTGTTGTTGTCGAGGTGACGAACGTTAATTGCACCACGGAAGCTATGCTTCTTAAGAGATGCAGCGAGGCTCTCAATACTCTCTTCAGAAAAGTACTGACGAGGCTGGGACTCGTTACGCACAATGGCGTCAATAGGAATTAACTTTATTTTTGTCTCATCGCTTTCTTCTGGAGTTTGGGTCTCCTCTTGGCGTGGTGTTGATATCAGTCTGCCAAGAACACTCTTGCCTTTAAGTTCAAATGCTGCGTTTGATTTTGTCATGGTAGTCTCTCTACTACGGCGGCAATTTCTTCTAGCTGTGCAATAGCTGGGTTGCGAGGTGCGTATTTTGCGAGTGGCACATGTTCGGCAGTTGCATTGGCAAAGTCAGTACGTCGAGGGATAGGAGGAAAGACCGTTGCCTCTGCAAAGCTTTGATTCCCTTTGAGCGAGGCAAACAGCTCTTCAATGGTTTGGAGCGCTCTCTTTGCCTGTGAGGTGCGGTCATCGTACATCGTCGGTATTGCCCCTGCAATTTTAAGCGAGCGGTTTACCTTCTGTGCAATCTCGTAGGTTGTTTGCAAGAGGTTCATCGTTGCCTCAACCGACTTATATTCAGTTTGAATGGGAATAAGGAGGTACTGTGCTGCCACCAGGCAATTAATAGAGAGGAGACCCAGTGAGGGAGGGCTATCAATGAGAATCACGTCATACTCTTCTCTTGCCTTCTCTAATATGTCTTGCAGCCTATACTCTCGTCGTAGCTCAGAGGAAAGTTCCAGTTCTGCCTGAGTAAGGATGATGTTAGTCGGCAGGAGATCACAGCCAAAAATATTAGAAACAATAGGAAGTGGTTCGTGTGCAAGAAGGCTGTCATACACAGTTTTAGGCAGCTCAAAAGGCTCTAATCCCATAAACGTTGTAAGTGACGCCTGCGGGTCCATATCGATAAGAAGCACTCGTTTTTTGAAATTTTCTGCGAGGTGAAACCCTAGATTCATGGTTAACGTGGATTTTCCCACGCCGCCCGACATGTTAAAGAGCGCTACCGTTTTACTCATGAGTGGGTCTGCATTAGGTTAGCTATGGTGTGGCGAAGCTGCATGAATACGTTACATTCTGTGTTTTAGAAGTTCCCATCTACGCCCGGAGCAACGTTGCTCCGAATGCACTTGTGCATGAGTATAATTCTTTCGGAGCAACGTTGCTCCGGGTTCCCTTATTGTGCCATAGAGACTATACCCTTTATCCCAGTAAGGGCCAAGATAGTTAAGGATATCTTCGAAAAAATGGTGGTAGTTTTTCAAGAAATGCTCTTGAGAACTTAATCAGAGTGGGCTACATCGAAGGAGTATGGTCACGCGAAAGCCCCCTCCCCATGACGCTCAACTTGACCTCTTCACTGCGGTCTTCACCGATATTGCGACACGAGACACGCAAGACACAATGGAGGTCCCTTTTCTTAGCCTTTCGAAAAAGCCCCGCTTCACTCCGATTACCTACAAATCTGACACCACAGAAATTACGGTGAGTGGTGGTGCTCCCTTTGGCATTGCGACCATCTGGGATTGGGACCTCATTATGTGGTTACTGAGCCAGGTGCGAGAATCACTTGACCAGGGAGAGAATGCCTCGCGTAAGATTCGGTTTCATCCGCACTCGTTTCTTAAGGCAGCACGGCGTGCCTGTGGGGGTGTGCAGTACCAACGGCTTGATGATGCCATTAAACGCTTGAAGAACACGACAGTAGTCACCACCCTTCGCGCAAAGCGAGGGAAAACAGTCATGTTTAGTTGGCTTGAATATGGTGAGCTCGAACGTGACGAGCAGGGGAGAATTCAGTACGCCACCGTGGTGCTCCCTGAATGGTTGTTTGAGGCAGTTAGTGATAATCGGCTCGTGCTCTCGCTTCACCCTGATTATTTTCTGCTCACTGGGGGAATTGAGCGGTGGCTCTACCGCTTCATTCGTAAGCAAGCAGGCAGTAATCGTGCGGGGTGGGGGTGGTACTTCCAAACGCTCTATGAACGATCGGGGAGTACCCAACGGTTTTCTGATTTTGTGATCGCGCTACGGGAGATTGCTGGAAAGCAGACGCTGCTTGACTACACACTTATCGTCCAGGAGAAAGACGGACGGGAATATCTCCATGCAAAGCGTGGTGTTGACATCGCGGCTTCGCCAGAGCCAGAGGTCATGCCTCACGCGCCTGTACCTCAGTTTCTTCATCTCCGCACGGCAACTTACGAAAAAGCAAAGGAGCTTGTTCCTGGGTACGATGTGTACACTCTTGAGGCTGACTGGAAAGAGGCTACAAAAAGAAACTGTGTTTTAGTTTCTAATCCTGATAGTGCGTTTCTTGCGTGGTGTCGGAAAGTGGGTGCACGTCCTACCACGATTGCCCGTAAAGGGAGCAAGGGCTGTGGATAACTTCTTTTGGCATTTGGTCTATTACCCGCATTTCATTTGGTCTATTACCCGCACCAATTTGGTCTATTACCCGCATCCATTTGGTCTATTACCCGCATGAAGACCCTTTTTCGTGAGTGATTTTAAGGGGTTGGAGCGCCTAAACTCTTTTAAACTTTATTAAACTCTTCTTTTAAACGGGATGTGGCCTGTGGATAACTTCGGCTCGTTGAGGCCCTCTGGAGCGGAAGATCTTTTTTTGATTTTTGAGAAGGAAGAATTAGGAATCTCTTTTGGTCGGTTTCTTTAGTTTGTATTTCTAAGAGCCTGTAAAACGGTCATAAATGGCTTTTAGAGCGCAAACTCTTCTTTTGTAAGGGGGTAGAGAAGGAGAGAAGATAAAAACCTCTCTAGGGCCATTTTTGAGGCTTTTACGCGGTGTTCGACTAATCGCTTCGTAATGACAGGGCATGGGGAAAACAGCTATTTGGTCTATTACCCGCACAATCGATTTGGTCTATTACCCGTAGCGTCTAGGAGTGACGCATTTTTCAGGAGTGAGCGGAACTAGATGAGAAAATAGAAAACAATAGTACTTTGTGCAAGGCTTAGGCTGGCCTGAGAGTATAAACACTTTCCTACCTCAGCAGTACGCTCCCGAGGTGCAAAAATTCCCTTTGATAGAGACAATAAGGACTGGCTTACAAGTAGAACTTACCTATAAGAACAGTCCTTGAATAAGTCGGGGGACTATGGCTACAAAGGGTATGGCAGCGCCTCGTCTTCGTAAGGGGCAGAAGGTACGTTTTATCGGTGGCAGTGGGGTAATTAAAGGCTTTCAACCTGAAGCTGGAGCTTGGTCTTACTTCGTTGAGATGGAGATGGGGCCAGAACCCGAAATGGGAAGGATCGGCTATGAAACAACGATTCTCCTATCCCAAGCCGACTTAACTCCACAGAGTGAAGCTGCGTTCTTTGAATTCGCATGTGGTGCATAGTGCTGCTCTGGATGTACTCTCTACATTTGTAGGAAAAAATTAGAACTACATGGGGAAGCACAGTACTGAAATGCTTAAGTGATGTAGCAGATGGTCGCGTAGTCGCGTGGCTATCGTTTGCAAAAGCAGCCTTAAAGAGGCTGCTTTTTCTTTTTCTGTTGAAACGTTGTGCTTGCTGGGACACAGTACACTTTCGAACATAGATGTAATGGTAGGTGCAAAGTGCATTTATACTTTACTCTGCTAACTATTTAATCTACGTCGAGAGTAGGAAGACGAAAGGTTATTGATATGAAATAATTTTAATTGGGTTTGTCATAATCTTTGGGCTACTGTGTCAGATTTCTCCTATCGAATCTTAGTTGTAGATGATGTAGAAGATAATTTATTTTTACTGCAAATTGTATTGCAAGCAGAAGGGTATGAAGTTGAATGCGCCAATAATGGCCAATTAGCCCTTAAAAAGGCTGAACTCTTCTCTCCTCATTTAATCCTATTGGATTTTATGATGCCTGGTATGAATGGAGATGAAGTTGTTTGGAAGATGCAAGATTTTCCAAATGTTTCTCATGTTCCAGTTTTTCTAGTGACCGCTTATGGAGAGTCAGAATCCATTAAAAATTTAGAATCACATGTAGAAGAAGTTATTGATAAGCCTATTGATTTTGAATATCTCTTACTACGTATTCACAATTACCTTATAAATTAAAGATCACTTTTAATTTTCTTATTTATTATTCCATTATGTATTAATGACATTTTTTCTACGATTACCACAGCGAACGTAGGGAGAATGTCGTTGATTGCAGCACATCCTAACTGTACAGGAAATAAAGGTGAGTCTGTCGAAGGCTGCATTCCTTGTTTTTTCCTTCAGAAACATCAATTTAAAGGCAAAGCTTAATTACTATGCAATAAAAAAACCGCAGGTGAAACTGCGGCTGGCGGCTTAAGAGGTTTGCTATGTACAGGATCCGGTAGCAGTACAACAAAGACCTCTACCAAAAGAAAGGTAGTGCTCGTGCTTCTAGTATCAGATCTAGAACTTCTTAATAAAAACACCCTATCAACAGAGTAAGGATGAGAGCTCTCTTTATTATTTGTTGTCCCATCCTCCTGCATTTTTCTCGCAAGCTCCACGGCAGATTCATGACCACGTCGCAAGCTGAATTTTAACAGCGTGTGTCAAAACCAGTGGAATCAGAAGTATTAGTAACGACGATCACAAGTTTATTCAATTACATCAAGTGTTGATTAGAAAACTCTCCACGCTATGCCAAGAGCCAACCACAATGCCCAGCCAAACCTCTGACCGACTGAAACAAAATGCTGAAAGAATTATGCAGCTATGGGAGGCGCGGGCGCGGGATGAGGTTAGTGCAGCTATGCATCAAAACTCTCTGGTCTTACAAAATTCGCTCCCTCGATACCTCGCCCAACTGATCAATGACCTTTCAACCGGGATTTACCGCACCCCTGCCAGGATAGAAGCCGATGATCTAGAAAGCACACGTATTGGCAAGCATCACGGGCAGGAACGGGCAGGCTATGCTGACTACTCCATCAATCAACTGATTCTGGAGTATCACATTCTCCGTCAAGTCATCTTTCAGGTTTTAGAGGCAGACGAACCCTTGGGCGTGCGTGATCGCGACATCATCATTGGCTCCATTGAGCAAGCCGTGAATGACGCTGCCTCTGAGTTCTCCAAGACGCTGCAAGACATCCAAGAGCTTTTTATGGTGACACTCACTCATGACCTGAGAAATTCTATCAACGTGGTCAAAATGGGGACTCAACTGATGTTGCGTCGGCTGGAAGAGGGCGATAGCCATGTGGGCGTAGCTACAAGGATGATGGGGGCGATTGAGCGGCTCAACGTCATGATTCAAAATCTGCTGGATGCCAGTCGGCTGCGAGCCGGGTATGGCTTAAAGCTTGACCTAGCAGAATGCCGTCTGGATCTACTCGTGCAAGATGTAGTAGAGGATTTGCGCTTTATTCATGGAGACCGGTTTATTGTGGCCTCTGATCCTGATGTCAGGAGTCATTGCAGCCGTAAAGAGCTACGGCGAGTGATCGAAAATATCGCCGTTAACGCGGTGAAATATGGTGCTCCTGCCACACCCATTACTCTCACACTCCGGCAAACGGAAACCCAGATCAGCTTGACTATCCATAATGAAGGCACTCCCATTGCCCTGAGCGCTCAGTCGATTCTCTTTCAACAGTTTCGTCGCACCATCGCGGCAGAAGAGCAAACGGGTTGGGGCTTAGGCTTATTCGTAGCCAAAAGTATTACTGAGGCGCATCAAGGGACGATTGAGGTTGAAAGTGCTGAAGGCGAAGGGACAAGTTTTATCATTAAGCTGCCTAAAATCGCCTGCTAACGGCAGTTGGCTACCTTAAGTAGGCAGCGGCTGCTCGCCCCGCCATTTGGTAGCCAGTCTCTAGAGAGGTTTGGTGCAGCGTCTTTTTCCCTCCATGTTTGTACTATCGCCCGCATGCAGTACGGCTTTTTCCTGAACCTTGCTCAGCTTGTCTTTTTGGTGCAGTTTCCCAAAACGGTCTCCCTGGCGGCGTAAACGTGACCCTTGGGAGCCCTGCGACACGGCGACGATTGTTAATTGCGGTGACGAGTTCGCGTAGTTGGGCGACTACGCCGGGGAAGCGATAGTAAGGGAGGGAATTTACCGCTCTTTCCACGATTGCTGTTGGATAGAGCGCTCGCCGATGAAGCCGTGCTTCGACGTACTGCCATACCTCCTGTCGTACCCGCACTGACACGCCCTGGTGGATGACTTTAATCGAGTACGCTCCAATGTAGAGCGGGACGAGCGTTGCATCGTAGCTTTGAATTCGCTCAAACGCTGGATGATTGCCTTTGGTGGCAAGGAGCACAAACGTGTGATCAAACCGCACGTATTGAACGACGGCGAGGCCCTTTTGTTTTTGTCGCATTCGTTTCGTGCGGCATTGTGTCACGCCGTACGCTTCAACGAGCTTTCTATCGATCGCTTGTGGATCTTTGTCTGTCGGAAGATGGCGGAGTGCCCAGCGTGTGTAGCCATAGCGCATATAATCAAGCGCGATACGCCGTAGGAAGTGACCAAGGGTAGACACCTCATACAAGTATGACATGTGGGTCTCCAACGGTATCAAGAAGCGGACTGCCGTTGTGGTCAGTCCGCAAAAGTCCCCTTTCTTGTCAACCTTGATGGTGCACCTTTGTGAGTAACCTTTGTGTAACCTTGCACAAAGTCCTTCCAGTCCACACACGTATCGCGGTGCGATACGTCCGATCGCGCGTGCCACCTTCCTTAAGCTGTCACACAGCCCGGAAAATCAGGTCGTTGCGAATGTGTGTCTATAAACCATCATGGAGTTTTTCCAGTTCAAGAACTGCACTGGTTGAATTGGCGGAAGGCCATGTTTCAGACCCACCGCCAATCCCACGAAAGAGGGGAACTCATAGAGAGCGTACAACCACCTCAGAGCTTTCGTGCTCATCGTGCTGCATACCGTGGGCACCACCCCACGGTACTTTTGTGCAGCACCAATGGATGTGCAACGGACTGCCTTGCCCTTTGCACATCTCGCGTTGGTTGCGAGATCCTACTTGCTCCACACTCCCAGTCTGGTCAGTTTTAAACACCTGGGTGACAAGCCCAGGCACCGAGAGGAGCCACCTCCCGGCCTGCCAGACCTTCCCCGGTTAGCACATACAGTTGACAAACGAGTCACGTTGGTAGGGGATTGTTATCCCCAGGGCTACTGCACTGGCGGCTATGCCGCTCCCATCTCAGGTTTCCTCGTGCGGAAGGCAGAAGTGACCACGAATTACCATGCAGCGCCTTTTCCTCAGTTCAGCATCGTCTCTCGTTCATCTGACCAGCAAGGGCTTTCGCCCCTTTCACAGTTGAGCTCTTCACCGTCGCGGTTTCGCGCGATCGCCGAAGGTGTCTCCTCCGATTGACTTTTTCACAAAAGCCAAGCTCCCTGCGCTGGATAGGGTTGCACGCCATATGTGTTGCCACACGTAGGCTATGCCCCCCTATGGGGATTAGTGCCTCAGCACATCACCCGCTTCCTTATGTGCGACCTCAATTGAGGCGTGTCCCGGTCGCCCAACTTCCGTTGCATAAAGATGGGATCGAACGATTGGATTACTCTGCGCTTGCAGGATTACTCAACCGAGCCTCCCTCGAACCGGACAAGCACGTCTCCGCGCATCCGGCTCCAAGTGTTTCGGCAGCAGTGCAGGTGGCTCACCTGCGCTCTTTTACCACCACTGGTGAGGTGGTTGGCCGAGGGCTGCCGTTACGCTCTCTATGACTTGTACCCACCGCCGTGTTTGGCGAAGTAGCACAGTTGTCATTCATTGCCTGCATTAAGGGAATTTTGGTTGAAGTTTCAAGTATTTATTTTGTGACAGTGGTTGGAAGTGAGGCAACTAGGAGGGAACAGCTAGATGAAAGCGTCTTAGAAAATTAATTAAGTGCTCAAGCCCTAGTCCATAAACTTTTTTGAGCTTTTATTGTGTTATGGGTGCTGCCCCTATAACTGCTACTCATATGACTTGCAACACAGCTTAGTGTGAGTTTCGCGAGATAAAGATGAGGAGCCTTTGCAGGCTCCTCATCTTTGGTGGCAAAGCATCCCTGTCTCAAGAGAGATTGATAATTCTACTAATTGACAGATTATTTAATATGACACTTGTCATATTGCCAGCTTGAGTAACGATAGTTATGAAATCTGTTTCTAAGAAGACCTCTAAAAAGTCTTTAGGGTTGAATCAACCAGAGTACCGCCATCTGATTCGTAAACTTCGCCACCTGATGCAACTGACTCAGGTGCAACTAGCCGCCGAGCTTGGTGTAACTTATGAAACCATCAATCGATGGGAGAATGGTCGTATTCAACCCTCGCCTCTGGCATTAAAACAGATTCGCGTCGTCCTTGAACGAATTGCCCAGTCCCCCTCCAGCCAGTTCCGGGATGAGGGTTGCATTCTGCTCAATACGTATTTTCTGAGCGAACAGCAAAAATAGAGTTTGCTACGGAGATTGCTCATTCATATCAACACAGCAGAGAAACCAAAAGATGGCTCAGCTTTGGCAAGCGGTAGAACAAGTATTTGTGGGCGACAGCGAAATGGCGCTGCTGATGCGTTCGCAAGACTGGTCGCAAACGCCATTGGGTGCAGTTGAAACATGGCCCCAAAGCTTGAGGTCGGCACTGAGTATTTGTCTAAACTCCCGCTTTCCCATTGCAATTTACTGGGGACAAGAGTGCATCTTGCTCTATAACGACGCTTGGCGACCGATTGTGGGTAATAAACATAGCTGGGCATTAGGTCGCTCGGCTCGTGAGGTTTGGTCGGAAATTTGGGATGATATTGGTCCAGAGTTGGCAGGGGTTTTAGCGACAGGTAAAGGCACCTTTCATAAGGATGACCTGTTGTCGATGCACCGATTCGGCTACACCGAGGAATGCTACTTTGAGTACACCTTCAACCCCATTCAGGGAGAGAGGGGTATGGTTGAGGGCGTGTTTAACATTGTGACTGAAACAACATACCGCGTATTGAACGATCGCCGTGCTCAACTATTGCGGGAAATCGCTTCTAAAACAGGGATTGCGAAAACGACCGAAGAAGCGTGTGTATTGATGTTAGAGACGTTTCAATCTGGTCCCTTTGACATTCCATTTGCGCTGCTCTATCTGATTGATTCTGATGAAAAACACGCTCGCCTGTGTAACCGCATTGAGGTTGTTCCAGGTAGCCCTATCAGTCCAGCCATTATTGATTTGACTACCGAAGCCGACTCTAAGGGCTGGCCGATTGCTCTGGCTACTCGTACTGCCCAACCCCAGGTGGTGACAGATTTGGTGGCACGTTTTGGCAATCTTCCTGGAAGCCCCTGGGCAGAACCGCCCCAAGAAGCGTTGGTATTGCCGATCTCTACTTCGGGACAAAGCAAGGTCAGCGGGGTGCTTGTCGTTGTAGCCAGCCCCCGTCGTCGGCTCGACGATCCCTACCGCGACTTTTTCACTCAAGTTGCCGGACAGGTCGCAACGGCGATCGCCAATGCCCAAGCCTATGAGGAGGAACGCAAACGAGCCGAGGCATTGGCAGAACTTGACCGTGCCAAAACGACATTCTTCAGCAACATCAGCCATGAGTTTCGCACTCCTCTAACCCTGATGTTAGGTCCCCTGCAAGAGACGCTGAATCGGTTAGATGGGCACCTGCCACCTGATGAGCGCGAGCAGTTACAGATGGTGCAGCACAACGGCTTGCGCTTGCTGAAACTAGTGAACAGCCTGCTTGATTTTTCTCGCCTTGAAGCTGGACGGGTACAAGCCGTTTATGAACCCACAGACTTAGCGACCTTTACCGTTGAACTCGCCAGCGTCTTCCGCTCAACCATCCAGCAAGCTGGATTACAGTTGATTGTTAACTGTGAACCCCTAGCTGAGCCTGTCTATGTGGATCGAGGGATGTGGGAAAAAATTGTCTTCAATCTCCTCTCAAACGCCTTTAAGTTCACCTTCACGGGTGAGATTGCTGTCACCCTGCATCAAGTTGGAGGTCAGGTTGAATTGACCGTGCGCGACACAGGAATTGGCATTCCTACCGTAGAGTTGCCGCGATTGTTTGAACGCTTTCATCGGGTTGAAGGAGCACAGGGTAGAACTCAAGAAGGATCTGGAATTGGGCTTGCTCTTGTTCAGGAACTGGTGCGGTTACACGGAGGGCAGATTCAAGTTGAAAGCACCGAGGGTTTAGGAACAACGTTCATCATTACAATTTCCCTGGGATCGGCTCATTTACCCTCTGATCGGGTTCAATCCGCTCGCTCTCTTGCTTCTTCTCCGTCCAATGCAGATCTTTATGTGGAGGAAGCGCTGCGCTGGTTACCAGGAGAGGAGACAACGACATCGGAATACGCGACGACAACGCTACAGATCGAACAAACGACTGGATTACCGCACCGTTCACTTTCTGCGTCTTCCCTACCGCCTGCTCGAATCTTACTCGTGGATGACAACGCAGATATGCGGAGCTACGTGAAGCGGTTGCTGTTAAGTCAGGGATATGAGGTGGAAACTGCGACTGATGGAATGGCAGCACTAGCCATGTCTCAGCAACAAGTTCCTGATCTGGTGCTAACCGATGTCATGATGCCCTGCTTAGATGGCTTTGGGCTATTACGGGAATTGAGATTAGCCCCGATGACAAGAGAAGTTCCCATTATTTTGCTGTCTGCCCGTGCTGGAGAAGAAGCGCGGATTGAAGGGCTGGAAGCTGGAGCAGACGACTACTTGACGAAACCTTTTTCTGCTCGTGAGCTACTGGCACGAGTGGAAGCAAATTTGAAGCTGGCACAACTGCGACAAGAAGCAACACAACGTGAGCAGGCACTCCGTTTAGAATCAGAAAATGCGAGACAAACGACTGAAACCATCCTATCAAGTATCAGTGATGGCTTTTATACGCTCGATCGCCACTGGTGCTTTACCTATGCAAACGATCGCCTCTGTGAACTGGCTGGGAAGCCGCGTGAAGAACTGCTGGGTTATAACAATTGGGAGTTATTTCCGGCTGCTATTGGCACAGACGTTTACGTGCAATTTCATCGCGCCCTGCACGAACAGCTTCCCCTCCAGTTTGAATATCTCTACTTGCCTTGGAATCGCTGGTTTGAGTACCGAGTTTATCCTTCAGTTAATGGACTTACCATTTTTGCGGCTGAGGTAACTGAACGCAAGCGATCAAACTTGCTGCTGGTCGAGCAGAAACAACTGCTGGAGCGAGTTGCTTCCGGGCACCCCCTAGACGAATGCCTTGCAGCAGTGTGCCATGCAATTGCAAGTTTGAATGCTGGTACACGTGCTTGTTTCTTGTTGGCGGACGAGGAACGACAGACATTTCTCCATGCAATTATGTCTGATTTGCCGTCGTCTTTTAGGCAAAAGGTTGAGAACTTACCCATTAACGATTTGTGTATTGGCACCTGTGGCGAGGCGGTGTACCGGGGTGAACCCATTACTTGTGCAGATATTGCCAATGATGATCGTTGGTCGCAAGGGTGGCGAGATCTATGTGTAGATCATGGCATTCTGGCGTGTCATTCTACGCCCATCATTGACAGTGATCGTTCGCCGATCGGGTCACTCATGTTGTGCTTTGACAAGGCACGACACCCAACTGCGTGGGAGCATCAGCTTGCTGATTTTGGGACTCAGATTGCCAGCATTGTTTTTGAGCGCGATCGTGCTCAAGTAGCCTTGCGTAAATCTGAAGAACAGTTCCGCTTATTTGTCACCGCTAGTTCGGACATGATGTATCGCATGAGTGCGGATTGGACGGAGATGCTTGCCTTGGATGGCAAAGATTTTCTGACAAGTACGACAAACAGCCGGGCATGGCTTGAAGCATACATTCCTCTAGAGGATCAGCCAAAGGTAATGGATGCGATCCAGGAAGCGGTTCAGACTAAAAGCATCTTTGAGTTAGAACACCGGGTTATTCAATCAAGCGGTCTAATTGGATGGACATTCTCCCGTGCGATTCCACTGCTCAATTTGCAGGGCGAAATCGTCGAATGGTTTGGAGCAGCCAGGAATATCACCGATCGCAAACAAGCAGAAATGGAAACTGCCGCAGACTTAGGAGATACCCAACTGCTGCATAACCTGAGTGCACGTCTTGTCAGCGAAGACAACATCCAGGCACTTTATCAAGAAATTATCGTAACGGCGATCGCGCTTACCCATGCTGATGCCGGAAGTGTGCAAATCTTCGATCAAGCAACGCAAGATCTGCTGCTGCTAGCCACACAAGGCTTTGAGAAAGCGATGGTGGATCATTTCTACCGTGTCAATATCGGTTCTCACACATCTTGTGGTATTGCCCTTAAGGGCGGCACTCGCAGCTTCGTTGATTTCGATGCACCCGAAAGCGAAGATCCGGATGGCTCTTTACGAATGCACGTTAAAGCTGGCTATCGCTCTGCCCAATCCACTCCGCTCATTTCTCGTTCGGGCAAACTGATTGGTATGGTTTCAACCCATTGGCGCACTCGCCATCGACCTAGCGATCGCGAACTACGGTTTCTCGACTTGCTCGCTCGTCAAGCAACTGACTTAATTGAGCAGCGACAGGACGAAGCCGAACGCAAGCAGCTTTTGGCGCGAGAACAAACTGCACGGGAAGAAGCTGAAACGGCGAATCGAATTAAAGACGAGTTTTTGGCTGTTTTGTCTCACGAATTGAGATCGCCGCTCAATCCCATTCTGGGGTGGTCAAGACTGCTACAGAACAGCAAATTAGATGAGGTAAGAACGAAACAGGCACTCACAACCATTGAACGCAACGCCAAGCTGCAAGCTGAACTGATTGAGGATTTGCTGGATGTCTCTCGGATTTTACAGGGTAAGCTCAGTCTCACCGTTAGCCCCATTAACTTGGCTTCAACGATTAAATCTGCGATCGAAACCGTGCGACTGGCGGCAGAAGCCAAGTCAATCGCCATAGAGACTCCTCTAGATTCCACTATGGGCTTGGTTGCAGGGGATGCGACTCGCTTGCAACAGGTAGTGTGGAACTTGCTCTCTAACGCCGTTAAATTTACTCCCGCAGGAGGACAGGTGACGGTGCGATTAGAGCAAGTTGACCATCAAGCTCGCATTACTGTGACCGATACTGGAAAAGGAATTGCTCCTGATTTTCTGCCCTATGTCTTTGACTATTTCCGTCAGGCTGACAGTGCCACGACTCGCAAGTTTGGTGGATTGGGGTTAGGGCTAGCGATCGTGCGACACCTGGTTGAACTACATGGCGGCACGATTCAAGCCGACAGTTCTGGAGAAGGATTAGGCGCTACCTTCACAGTTCATCTTCCGCTCATGCAGGCTTCCCCCCCGATTGAGCAACGTTCGCTATCCTCCCAACAATTTGCAACTTTGCAAGGCACTCATGTTCTAGTTGTGGATGATGATACTGACACACGCGACTTTATCGAGTTTCTTCTCCAACAAGCTGGGGCGAGGGTAGTGGCCTCTGCTTCGGCAGAGGCAGCCCTAACAGCATTGATGCAGTTCCAACCAGATGTCTTGGTGAGTGACATTGGAATGCCAGAGATGGATGGCTATACGTTGATGCAACGGGTGAGAGCATTGCCTCCCGAACAAGGTGGTCAGATTCCGGCGATCGCGCTCACAGCATATGCTGGAGAATTTGATCAGCGGCAAGCACTATCAGTCGGGTTCCAACGGCATGTGCCTAAACCTGTAGAACCGGAGAAGTTGGTAGAGGTAATCGTATCTTTATTGAATAATAATGCGAGGTAAATGTTCTTCGATCGTTCTCGATCTACTTTGATTTTCTGTGCAATATGCAGGGGTAGAGTATCTCCTGTTACGTTCTAGATGATGAAAAAGTAACAGCATCCTCCGGCAGAGCCTTATGCATTAGTCGCATCTTTACTTCATATTGGAAGCATCCTGTTTCAGGATGAGCAAGTTGCCAGGTTTGAGCAATGTCATGCGGCCGTCGTAGTCCCCGCCAAATTGTTTTAACTCCCGGTTCTCCATCGCCCTTGCGTTCAATAAAACCACCCAGTTGAGCAATCCATCGTATACACTCATGCAGTGTCGGTGGAGTTGAAGGAAGCAAACTGCTGTGATGAATTGTACAATAGAGCGCTTGCCATTCATACGCCTCAAACACTTCATCATAGGATTGTTCTGGAGACCGGCGCGCTAAGTAAGTCACCCACAATAATCGCCAAGCCACCATTGCATAAGCCGCTAAAGCTCGCTCAATGCGGTCTGCTGTTTCCAATTGAAGTTGTTCGATGTGACAACCACTTTTGAGCACATAATGATACCGTTCAATTAACCAACGGTAACTGTACCAGCGTAGGCATTGTTGAGCCTCTTGTAGGTCATTCACTGTCACCGTGGTAAGCAATAGCCATCTGATCGCTTCCTCTCTGTCTGGCGGGTGCTCCTCTTCCGCTAAAATGACTTGCACTGGCAGGGACAATAGCCCGTCTTTTCGAGGACGGTTGCGATACATGGGTCAGGCTTTAAAGCTTGCTGTTGAGATGCCGTGAATACAAGCTCAGCCGTACATAATAGACTTAATCGGAAATTAGATGAAAAAGTAGCTCAAAGCGTTGTGCCACAAGGCTTTTCAGGCTTTTGCCGTAAAAATAGCTAAAAGGCTTTGCTGGCAAGGCTTTTGGGCTTTTTCCCTTCCTATTACCGATAAAGTCTAATAGTTGTGATCTTTAATTTCTGGCTGAATAGGAGTCAATTGCTAAGAGCCTCATCTTGACGGGAACGGCAGCTACGACTCCTGCTTTAGAAAAAGCGATCGCATAGTGTCGTTTATGGGCACTAGAGGCTGAAAGCTCTGCCAAAACTTACTTTTAGATCCGATCACTGCTGTCGCGACAAGAAGCGTCATTGGAGTGGCAGGAGCCGCATCTGTCGCCACCCGGCAATGTCGCTGTCGTCTGACAAGAGCCTCTATTTCTTCTCTCCTTCAAGGGGCCTTGCCCCTCTGCGTCAAGGGACTCCCCCGAGAATTTTGGCTCCCCCCACCGTAGGAATCGGTGGGTACCCCCCAAAATTCACGGCGAAGCCTCCCCTTGACCCATTCACCCCGCTTGGAAGTTTTCACTTGTTAAGGAAGAGCGCGAGGCGCTCTTCCCCCAGAAAATCTGGGGAACAGAGCACAAGAAAAAACAAGAGACCGCCCATTTGTTGCGCTTTATCTGGACGGTCTCCCCAACACCGAAAGGGAGTATGACAAATCGAAATGAAAAAACAACACTGACTGACGCAGACTTGCACAGGTTTACTGGAACTGCCCATTATTGGCGAACTGGGAGCCCTTTACATCCATTTGTGTATACCGATGGTGTGCGGTACGTCCTTGAAAATGGTGGTGTGTACTGGTTGCTTGACATTATTGGTGAATGGCAACGAGCAAGGAGTGTGCGCTCTAACACAGCGCTCCAACAACTCCAATTTTGGACGCTGACAGTAAAAGCTGATCACTCAGCTGAAGTAATCTGCGAACTTGATAAAGGTAAGGTTGTGGTGAGGCAAAAGATTTTATACACCGATTTCCCGCTTCCTAAGATTGAGTTTTATCTCGAGCATATGTGGGCGTTCTGGGCTACAACGACGCCGTTAAGAACGAGGCCACAAGACAATGGTGTCTTACTATTGCCGAGTGAGTACTAGTCTCTTATGAACCAGGGGGAAGGGGACTATGTTCTTCTCCCCCCAGGGGGGAGGGGGAAGGAAAAAGGGGAAAGGGGACCATGTTAAGAGCCGCGCTTTTACTGGCGTATGCGCAGACACAACTACAAAGCTTTTCCAGTATGTCTGCATTTTTTCAGGTAACCGTGCCTTTGTTATGAACTTCACTTTTGTTGTTGCTTGTAGGTTAGCGTTGTCTCCTTAGTGATCGATGTAGTAGGTGGTTTTCAGTTGTCGCTGCTAGACGTAGTCGTTTTTTACAATGGCTCTCACTCTCTCACCCAACTACTAGGATCTGTCTGCGAATTTATTTGTGCGCGACGCGCACAAATAAATTCGCAGACAGATCCTAGCCCTTTAGATTGAGTGGGTACCCAACTGGGTACCCACTCAAGTTATTGAGTTTTTTATTGGGTAGTTTATAAGAAAGTATTCAGTTAAATTGCTACACACCAAGGCACTAAAGTGCAACCAGAAAAGACAAAGAGGACTAGGAAGGTCCTGGTTTAAGGAAATAGTTGAAGACTTCAAGAGTGAATTTACCTTTTGCATATACAAAAACCTATAAAGCGGGCTCGAGATTTCTATCTTAAGGATGAAATAGACACCAAAGTGAATATATACCTAAGTGAAACTACTGAAATAATAGATGTAATTTTTTTAACAACTTTTAAAAGTATTAGTACTTCTTATTTTAATAGATATCGGCTCTAATTAGCTTCTAGCAATGCTTTTGGCAATTTTATGTTTAAGATACTTACATGAAAATTTGTAGTAGATATCACTTTTCTGAGTTTTTCTTCTACCTAAGAACACTTTCCAATTGCTATTCCTCTCGCTGCACCAAGCACGTAAGAACGTGCTACATTACCACAAAATGCATGTGCTCTACCCTGTGACGTTGATCAGTAAGTTGAAGGAGAATTCACCTTAAGCAAAGGACAGTTTCAAGAAGTACGCATACATACTCTTTTACTTCATCCACCTGGTATCGTGAAGATAGCCTTGTTCACGACAGTATGCGTTAGTTTTAGCTTTCACTCGTGAAGAAAGCCCTTTGTTGTAGACTCCTTAAGAGGAGTTATACGTGTCTCTTGAGTACTCTCGCTATTTCCTTACGCTGACTCATCTGCACAGCAGTAACTTGTTGCAACGTGAGAAGCTCCTCTCTTTCTGAAAGAGCCTAGTGAATTGAGGAGTGAGCCTCTACTTATACGAGAGTTAATCTCTTGTATGAGATGTTGTGCCGTGCCTGCAAGAGGCATGGCTTTAAAGAGGGCCACATAAGCACTTCTAAGCTGATCAGTCATTCCGATCGGCGTTCGCGCTATTTCATTTAATTCACCTTTTCTCCTCTAAAAGCTGTTCTTCTCAGGCTTAACCAGGGGAAAAAATCTATTTTGTCCTTCATTCGAATAATGCCATGACCAAGGCATCCTCCACAGATTCCGCAGATGAGCTGTCTAAGACGATTGGAGAGGTAATTTGTGAAGTGCTCTATCTCCATTCAGAAGTTGAAGTATTAACTAAAGCGATCGCTCAACTTCGTGCGGAACAACGAATTACAACACAGCTTCTGTTAATTGCCCTCGGTGGTCTTACTCCGGAAGAAGCGCAAAGCCTCGTGACGCAGGTCTTTAGTCAAGAGGAAGTATCTCTATGACCTGTTCTGAGACTGTTGTTCATGTAGACAGTGGATATGAGCACTATTTCTTGCGCTACCACACCGTAGGGAGCGTGACCCACGATGCTGAGTATGGAAAAGCCCTGGGATTTTTTGCAGGGTCAGGTGCAGAGGCATTGGGCCTCAATCACCAGCCAATTTATGAAAATGATATTCGGGTCAAACGCCTTTACCGAGGGGAGTCGCCCATCACTGGTGAAGTCTTGCGCCGTGGCATGACGACTACTCGTACCTACACGGATAAGGAAAAAGGAAACTCTCAAAAATATAAGCCGGTATCAGCTCTTGAATTGTGCTTTTCAGCGCCAGGGGATACCTCTACTTTCTTTGCGACCACTAGGCCTGAAAATAGGTCTCGTATGCTTCAGGCACTGTGGCGAAGCCTTCCACTTGAAGAGATCCAATCTAAGTTCTGCTTTACGCGCACCGGGCCAGGAGGTACTCACCGCGAAGCTGCTCAACCAATCTTTGCCTGCTTTACTCACTCTACCAATCGCAATAGCGATCCCCAGCTTCATGTGCATGTGCAGCTGTTCTCGACTGTTCTGCGAGTCAACGGCAGGGGAGGAGCTTTGGACACGAGCTATGTTTATTTGTGGTGTATGAGTAAAGGAGAAGAAACGGCGTATCCTGCTGGATAAGGAAAAAGACCAGACGAGGATACACCATGAATAACGACAATCTTATTGCATT
>NZ_JAMPLB010000061.1:0-38579 GCF_039962325.1 Leptolyngbya sp. PL-A3 | reverse complement strand
CTTTAATGAAATTACCCCCAGAATGTTGGTGCTTTGCCCGCTTCGCGGGCAAAGCACCAACATTCTGGGTAAATTCTTATGCAGAAACCTCCTTACAACTGATTGAACGAGTGAGATGTTACGCAAATTTCGTATCTTCGCCCACATCAAGCTGCGGCATGTTGCTGCCATTTGAATAGGCTTTCCATTACTTTCTAACAACGTACCTAAGGGCTCAGAAGCAAGGCTAATTGATAGACCAATGGGGCAATAAGGGGAGCAGGTAAAAAAGATGCCACCCGAATTTTACTAATCTCTAATAGGTTTAGACCGATAGAGAGAATCATCAGCCCTCCAACTCCTGTCATCAACAAAACGGGTGGAGAGCTAGCTGGGTCGGGCAGCGACTGCGCTAGCCCTCCAGCGGCCAGGGACAGGCCTCCCTGATACACCAAAATTGAAAGACTGGAAAAGCCTACGCCGATTCCATAACTGCTCGTAAGGGCAATGGAGGCCAGACCATCCATGGCCGCCTTTAGCACCAGCAAAGTGTTATCTTGCAGCAGACCGTTGTTGAGGCTACCCAATAACGCTAAGGGGCCAACACAAAATAGGAGACTGGCTGCTACAAAACCTTCTGTAAACTTTCCCTGACCCTTAAAGCGATATTTCAACCAATTACCTAGAACGGTCAGTTTATCCTCAAGCTGCAGCCATTCTCCTAGAAGCCCTCCTAACACCAGAGTCATCAGACCAAGAATGACGCCATCGACAACCCCAGCACTGGAGCGAGTCAGGCTTTGAGCCATTTGAACACCAATGAACAGGGTGGTTAGCCCTAAGCCCTGAGTGATAATGCGTTGCATGGGAAGTGGAAGGCGATCGCGCAATACAACTCCCACCAAAGTCCCCAAGCAAATCGTAAAAATGTTAATCCAGGTGCCGCTAGTCTTTGCCCACAGATCAAAAGTCACGCAATTAATGAGTTGTGAATAGTGCGAAGGGCATCATATCAGGTTGTAGAGAAGCACGATTCCTCCGATCAGGCTACGAGGCCATGTTGGCGAGAAGAGGGGGCGATCGCCAGTCATAAGTCAGTCCTGTTGCAGCGGACGGTGCTGGAAAGCGCGGTGGAACTCGATCTCTCTTTTTGCGTCCGAAGGCTCAGAGACTAGAGAATAGATACAGGTTTCGATTCATTGGCTTTCCCATGACCATGTTGCTAACAACTCACCGCAGCTGTGACCCTCGGCACTGCCGTGTCAAAGCGGACTCAGCGACCAAACAGCGATTACTCTGGACCGCGTTACTTTTGCTGTGTGGGTTTTCAGTAGTTGAGTTTGCAGTCAGCGTGAGTAGCCATAGCCTGGCGCTGTTAGCCGAAGCAGGGCACTTACTTTCTGATGGAATGGCTCTAGGAGTGGCTTTACTGGCAACGGTGCTGGCCCGTAAGCCTGCCTCAGAACGAGCTCCCTTTGGGTATGGCCGTTTGGAAATTCTGGCGGCATTGGTGCAGGGCTTGGGGTTGGTCGCGATCGCCCTCTGGGTCGCCTGGGAGGCGATTGAGCGGCTACAAAGTCCCGCAGTCGACATTCTGGGTATTCCCATGTTGATTACGGCCATAGCAGGGTTTGCAGTGAGTGCCCTGAATGCAACCTTGCTCCATGACCATAGTCATCACGATTTGAATTTGCGGGGAGCCTTTCTCCACATGGTGGCCGATGCCCTGAGTGCTGTGGGAGTCATGCTGGCAGCACTGGCGGTTTGGGCGTTTCAGTGGAATTGGGCGGATGGGGTAATTAGTTTGGGGGTCGCGGTGCTCATTGGTTTTGGTGCTATCCCCTTAATTCGAGACAGTCTGAGCATTTTACTTGAGCAAACTCCGGCCTATCGTGACCTGGATGAACTGGAGACTTTTTTGCTCAGTCAGGAGGGGGTGTTACGGGTGGAGAAGCTGCGGGTGTGGGCGATCGCCCCTGGCCATGATAACCTCAACGCTTATTTGGTCGTGAACCTACTGCACGGAGCCGATCGCGATCGCCTTCTATTGCAATTGCAATCTGCATTGCAGGAACAGTTTGGCTTTACCGATATTTGCCTGCAATTGATGGCTCCGGTTCTGACGGCCCCAATCAATTTGTCGCAACCACCCTCCTTGGCTGCATTGGTGGTTGCTCCCCCATCTGAGGATCGTCTATAGATGGGCTATATTCTATAATTCGATGCTACTCAGCCATTTGTGCGTAGGGAACTGTGAGTTTAGGGGAATCGCGATCGCCTATTCTAGAGAACGGGTTGAAGGTCTCCCGTGGAACCGCCTTTTTCCCTGCACGAACCCTTGAAGAACGGCTGCTATGAAAATTGCCACCTGGAATGTCAACTCTGTCCGCACTCGACTCGCTCACGTCACGCAGTGGCTGACGGACAACCCGGTTGATGTGCTATGTCTGCAAGAAACAAAAGTCGTGGATGCAGACTTTCCACTGGCTCCGTTTACTGATTTGGGATATCACAGCTATATCTACGGCCAGAAATCGTACAACGGAGTGGCACTCCTCAGCCGGGAACCTTTAGAAGATGTGGCCACAGGCTTTGGAGCCATCTTGCCCTCCGTCGACGCTGACCTGGAAGAACAAAAACGGGTCATCGCGGGTACCTGTCGGGGAGTGCGGATTGTTAATCTGTACGTTCCCAATGGCTCTTCTGTCAGCAGTGATAAATATGCTTACAAGCTCCGTTGGTTGGGCGTTTTGCAACAATATCTGGCCGGTCTTTTAGCGCAAACACCTCAAGTGCTGGTTTGCGGTGACTTCAACATTGCTCCAGAAGATCGAGATATTCACGACCCGAAGGGGCGCGAAAAGGAAGTGATGGCAACGGATGCTGAACGGCAAGCACTTCAGGCTGTCTTAGATCTGGGTTTTGATGATGCCTTCCGTAAATTTAATCAGGAGGATGGACAGTTTAGCTGGTGGGATTATCGGGCTGCGGCCTTCCGGCGGAACTTGGGCTGGCGAATTGATTTGCACTATCTCTCTCCAACGGTGTATGAACGAGCGATCGCCTGCACTATCGATAAGACACCTCGTAAACTGGAGAAACCGAGCGATCATGCCCCCGTTATTGTGGAATTAGCCGAGGGCTGAGGCCGGACGCCCCTTCTCGGATACCGAACTATGTGTGGTCGATTCACCCAGAGCCAACCCGCAGAAAAGATTGCCCGTCAGTTTGGGTTGGAGACGGTACCAACCTTGCCAGCCCGTTACAATATTGCCCCGACTCAAGATGTGCCTGTTGTTCTAGGTTCATCACAAGAGCGGCAGTTCGCCCAGTTGTATTGGGGACTGATTCCTTCCTGGTCAAAAGACCCAAAGATGGGAAGTCGGATGATCAATGCTCGTTCTGAGACCGTCACCGAAAAACCTTCCTTCCGCACGGCGTTTCGTAAGCGGCGATGTTTGGTAGTGGCCGACGGCTTTTACGAATGGCAGCGCACTAACGGGAGCAAGCAAGCTCACTTCTTCTACCTACCCGATGGGGAGGGAGAGCGATCGCCCTTTGCCTTTGCGGGGCTCTGGGAACATTGGGAGTCCCCTGATGGCGATGTGATTCGCTCCTGTACTATCCTCACCACCGAAGCCAACGAGGCTCTACGTCCCATTCATGAGCGGATGCCTGTTATTTTGCCTTCTGATGCTTACGAGGCATGGCTTCAACCCAACCAGAAAGAGGATATTTTGTTATCCTTGCTACGCCCCTACGCAGATGATGCGATGGCAGAATTTCCGGTTGGCCCTGAGGTCAATAGCCCCCGAAATGATAGTCCTGAATTGCTGGTATTGAATTCCAAGTAAAACCTCGTAAATTTAGGGGTGAACGTGTAGGGACCGCTCATACGTTCACCCCTAATATTTTGAAGGCATCAAACCTGAGTATGAACAGGGCATATGTGTTTTTGTTAGATGTGTTTCACGCACCTAACAAAAATACATATGCCCTGATTCCTTTTGCAGCTTTTGGGCGCACTGCATTTAACAGCTGCAAAGTCTACTGGGGCAAAATGCGTTGTGCCAATTCATGAAAACCGAATTACAAATGACACATAATCCTACACTCTGGGTGAGAAGACATTAGGGAATTGGCATTACCGCAATCGCTAAAAGCAATTCAGCATTGGTATCGGGCGATCGCCCCTCAGCTCCAAGAGGCCGCGCCTGAAATTCCTCCTGTTCGGCTTGAGCGAGGGCTATGTCTATTGGCCCTGGTGATGATGAGCCTGCCCCTCTGTGTGGATGGGGGGCTACTGGATTCATCGGTACTGGAGATCTGGGAAGCAGAATCAGACCGGGGTGACAGGCTCTGCGGGAAGGTGCGATCGCTATTGCACAGCCTGAACCAACGCTATCATCTGGGTTTTCCGCTAAAACACTTGCCAGTATCCCTTCCTCTCTCGGTTGCTGCTATGGAGGAACTGCATCGAAAACTGAAGACTGCCCCTATTTTGATTGAAGAATTGGGCACAGCTTACGAACTGCTGATGGCGATTGGGAACGAGGGAGCCCAAGCCCGTAAGATTCAGGGAGCTTACTTTACCCCCTGGAAGTTGACCTGCTCGATGGTGCACCAGATCTTAGAACCTTTGCCTGATAAAGGGGCTACGATTCTCGATCCGGCTTGTGGAGGAGGTGCCTTTTTGCTGGCAGCCTATGAGCAACTGCTGCAACGCGAAGGGCCACTCGATGATGTAGAGCGTTGCCGGTTTCTAGAGCAACATATTTTTGGCATTGATTGGGACCCTCTAGCGGTAGCCGTCACACGGCTTTCCCTGCTACTGAAGTTGCGGCAGGGAGGCTGGGGTTCTGGCCTGGCAGCCCCGGATTTACGACAATCCATTCACTGTGGTAATAGCCTGGTGGAACTTGACGGTTCCTCCAGGGCCTATCGCTTAAAGGGGCAGTATTGGCAAAGGCGCTTTTCGGTCATCTTGGACCGGGGTGGATTTGATGGAGTAATCGGTAACCCACCTTACCTGGATGCGGAGGGAATGACTCGTCATCAGACCCTACTACGCCGGTATTGCACAGAACATTATCGTACTGCCAAGGGTAATTGGGATTTGTTCTGTGTCTTTATTGAACGGGCGCTGTCATTATGTCGTGTTGGGGGGTGGCACAGCTTTATCGTGCCAAACAAACTCCTGTCGGTGCCCTATGGGGCAGCGGTGCGATCGCTCTTAGCTACTGAAAATCGCCTAGTTCACATACGCGACTACTCCCGCATCCCGCTGTTTTCGGCAGCGGTATATCCCATTACTTACCGGGTTCAACATATACCTCCTAAGACCACCACAACGCCTCTATGCTATGAACACATGGCTAGTTTAGAGCGTATAGAACGACAGACCTGGCTAGCGTACTCGACATTTCAGCGGGGCGATCGCCCCTGGCAGGTGTTTCAGAGTACGGGGCAGCAGAAGGCGATCGCCTCCTTGCAAGACCTCAGTCCTCTTAGCCAATGGGCCACTGTGACGGATGCTGCCACCGTTGCTGAAGCCTATGCCATTCAATCCCTTGTCCAGGAAGCTCAGGAGGGAGAACCCGGCTTTTCGTTCGTGAACAGTGGCACTCTCGACCGCTACCATATGCTCTGGGGCAAAAAGCCTCTACGTTATTTGGGTACTACTTATAATCGTCCGGTTATTCCTGCGGCATTCTGGGAGCAACTGCCATCTCGACGGTTATACCAGGCTCAACAACCGAAGATTCTGGTCGCCAGCATGACTCGCCACCTGGAAGCCTTTCTGGATGAGACGGGGGGCATTTTGGCAGGTAAGTCTACAACGGTTATTCTGCCGCGCCTCAACCCTTACTGGTTGTTGGGCTTGCTCAATAGTCAGCTAATCCATGTCTGGTTTCAGCAAACCTTTGGCGGGCATCGTCTCCAGGGCGGGTACTTGCGGGTGGGCGCAGCTCAAGTGCGACAGATTCCCATCCGATTACCTGAGGGGAAGTTGGGCGATCGCCTGACAAACCTGGTACGGCAACGAATCGCCCTGGCTCAGCATTTGCCTGGTAGCCCTGCTGAGTTGCAGGCCGTTGAGGCCGAAATTGATGCGCTTGTTTATCAGATTTACGGTCTTAACACTGACGATATTCAAGCAGTAGCCACCCATGGCTAAACGTTCGCAGGTTCCCATAGAGTTGAGGAGGCTGAGTGTTCAACACTCGGTCTCCTTAACCCTATGGGAACCTGCGACTGACTGAATTTGCCTTAAAACGGGATGTCGTCGTAGTCGATGTCGTTAGCCGCTGCTACAGGTTGTGGGGCGGGTTTGCTCTTGGCAGCGGGAGCTGCGGTACGAGGGGCAGTAGTAGCCCGAGGGGCGGGAGCCTCAGCGGTGCGAGGGGCAGCAGCAGCAGGCTGTGCAACAGTACTGCTGGTGAGGCCACCTTCAGCAGTTACTTTGTGGATACGGGCTGCTGTCAACTCGGCCCGCTTTTCCTTGAAGCCTTCAGGGCGATCAACGGAGTTCATGCCAAGGCGGCCTTCAATAATGACGCGATCGCCTACCCGATATTGATCTTGAATTTCCTGAGCGAGATTGCCCCAGCCCACTACCTTTACTACAGCCGGTCGGTCTTCCTCACGAATTCCTGGGAACTGTACCATCATCTCAGCGATGGGTGTTTGGGTGTCGGAGGTATATCGTAGCTGCGGATCCTGAACGATCTCGGCCATCACAATAAAACTGTTCATCTGACTGTCTCCTGGCTGCTGGGGATGGCGCGTTCAAAAATAATAGTACGCATGAACCATCCAGTTCTATACTAACAGGGGGTTGGGTTTACTCTAAATCAAAATTTGTCGGCAAACCATTGGGCACTTTCCGCAGGAACGGTAAAGCCCACCTCTGGAGGCTGGGACAACCCAGTACTCCAATGTACAGGACTCTACCGCGAATGCCCTACGTAGGGGGATATCTCAAGCAAAATCCGCTGCTAGAGCTATATCCTCCAGCCCTAACTCCTGCTCGACAAACTCCTGAACAAAGCTGCGGTACTCCCGCAAGGTCTCATCGACCCAGCCGCGATCGTGGCTGTCGGCGTAAAGATGCACCAGAGGTTCGCCCGCATCGGGCAGAATCAGAATCCAGCTATCCCGGGCAGGGCTGAAAATTTTCACCCCGTCAATCAATTCCAGGGATTCTGTATTGTGGGTTTCTACCAGATGCCGCATCAGGCCGCCCTTGACGGTCCAGGGGCATCGCACCGTCAGTGCTCGATGGCAAACCCGAGGCAACTCTGTCCGAATTTGAGCGAGGGTGCGGCGATCGTGACGATAGGGTGGCTGCTCTTGTAACGAGAGCATTTCCACCAGCTTTGCGATGCAGAACATGGCATCAAAGCCAGGGTGCAGTTGGGGTAAAATGAAGCCCATTTCGCCACTGCCGCCTAGCACGACGCCAGGAATGGTATGACAGGCCTCCATTAAGGCGGTGGGGTTGGCCTTGGTGCGAACCACGTGGCCTCCGTGGCGACGAGCAATATGCTCGACAGCACTGGCAGCGTTGACGGGTACTACCACGGTTCCACCCGTATGCTGGGCCAAGATCATGTGAACCATTAAGGCTGTTAGTACTTCGCCACGGATGGGGCTGCCCGATTCATCGACCAGCACCAGTTGTTCACCATTGGCAGATACCTGCACGCCAAAGGTTGCTTTGAGGGCTTCGACGACATGGCCCAACTGGCTCAACAGGGCCTCACGGTCAGCCATTGTTGGGGCCGTTGGAGTGAGACTAGCGTTTAACACTACAGCATCGCAGCCGAACTTGGCCAGCATCTGGGGCAACACAGCTCCCGACACCGCATAGGCGTAGTCGATGACAAGTTTCGGGCTGCTATGACGAATCGCATCAACATGCAGCAGACGTTCAAAGCTGGTGCAGTAGATTTCGTTGGCCTGGGTCACGTAGGTAATGTTGCCAATTTCCTGCACCTGAGCCCGCCGGAAGTCTTCTTTGAAGAAAGCGCCTTCAATCTTCTTCTCGCGGGATTTGGTTAGGTTTATCCCTTTAGAGTCGAAAAACTCGATCAAGATGTGGTCAGAGCGCTCAGGGTGTACCCGGACGTGGATACCGCCAGCCACACCTCGGGAAGGAGCCACAGTTCGAGCGACTGGGATAGCAGTGGCTTCCAGATTGTAGATATGGACGCCCACAGACATCAGGCCCGAAATGAGCGATCGCGACACCATACGCGAAATATTACGCTGGTCGCGTGACACACTGACATAAGAGCCGGGCTTGAGAGTTGAGCCAAAGGCCGCTCCCAGGCGCACAGCAAATTCGGGGGTGATGTCCACATTGGCCAAACCCGAAACACCCCGTTGCCCAAATAGGTTACGGTGGGCCGCATGGCCCCAAATCAGGTTCATGTTGACGATGGCCCCCGGATCAATGCGTTTGCTCGGCCAAATTCGCACATCCGGGTTGATGACAGATTCCTCTCCCACCACGGAGAGAGAGCCAACGATCGCCCCTTCCAATACATGGGCGCGCCGATCGATGCGTGTGCCTCGTGCTGCCACACAGGCTCTCAAGTGGGCTTCATCGCCAATGGTGCCCCCATTCCAGATGATGGGCCGCTTCAGGTCGGCATCGCTGCCAATCGTGACGTTGTCACCAATGACGGTGCCTGCTTCGATTTCGACTCGGGGGCCAATCCGGCAATTACTGCCGATCAGGGCCGGAGCCGAGATCCGTACGCTAGGGTCAATATAGGTGTTTTGTCCAATCCAGAGGCCGGGCGATCGCTCCTCGTAGGCCACATCTAGCTTCACCTTGCGTTGCAGGGCCGCATACTGGGCATCACGGTAGGCATCCAGGTGACCCACATCGCACCAATACCCATTGGCTACATAGCCATAGATGGGCATGTTCTTCTCCAGCATCAGTGGAAAGAGATCCTTGGAAAAGTCGGCTTCCCGATTGGGCAGTAGTAGAGACAGGACATCCGCTTCCAGAATGTAGGTGCCTGTATTCACCGTGTCAGAGAAGATTTCGCTGCTAGAAGGTTTTTCAAGGAAGCGACGGATGCGCTGTTGCTCATCCATAATCACAACGCCGAAATCTAGCGGGTTCGGCACAGAGGCCAGCACCAGGGTAGCTTTCCCGCCCTTTTCCCGATGGAAGCGGATGGCGTCAGTCAGATTAATATCGGTAATGCTGTCGCCACTAATGACTAGAAACGTCTCATCCAATAACTCCGCAACGTTGCGAACACAACCTGCCGTACCCAGAGGTTGTTCCTCCTCCACGGCATAGGTCAGCTGCACGCCAAATTCTGCCCCATCGTGAAAGTAGTCACGCATCACGTCAGGTAGATAGTGCAGCGTTGCAATGATTTCGGTGATATGGTGACGTTTCAGCAGATCGATAATGTGTTGAGCAATGGGGCGATTGAGAATCGGCACCATCGGCTTGGGCAGGTCACAGGTCAAGGGTCTTAGCCGCGTCCCCGACCCTCCGGCCATTAGCACTGCTCGCATACGCCCTCCCCTTTGCCTGTGTTTGGTTCAACTATCACGCTGCATACACCTTAAAAAGAGGGATGTTCTCAATCGGAAAATCCCTGGTTCTTGTTCCAATCTAGCCATTCGAGAAGGGGAATGGCTACGCCACAGGTCGACCCGTGAATCTACTTCAACTGTGACAGAAATCCCCGATCTCGACAGGGTTGTAATTTTTTTTTGCATGGCAAATGGTTCCATGCATCAATTTTGTAGCTTTGAAATCAAAATCTACAGATACAGAATGATGCAGGGTGTTATTTGTGCCAAGTTGAACGTGCCAGAAATAACGTCTACGCCCTTACATTCCTTTCCCATCCAATGAGGTGTGGGAGGGGAGTGTGAGATCTCCCGCAGTCCCTTCCCATATAGCCCATATAGCAATTATGGCAAAGACTGAGAGTAGGAACCTTAGCATGCAATGTTCCCACCCTCAAGTCTTTGCCATAAGCAACAGCAATTCTCAGCTTTGAAGCCCGAAAATAGCCCGCCGAAGGCGGGCTATTTTCGGGTTGGATTCCAAAATGAGAATTGCTGCATAAGCAATCTTTCGACTGCTGTAGCTGACTTGATTGGAAAATGCTGCAGGAACGTTACATCGGAGTTACAGAATCGGTTGACGAAAGACCATTTTGAGAGCCCTCCTTTACACTGAGGGGTAGAGACATTTTCATGGGTTATCCCTGAATTAAGGAGATGAATTGTGGCAGTACTTATTACTATTCTCGTCCTGGGAGTCTATAGCGGCGGAATGTACAAATTTTGGAAAGGCTTCAATCGCACCAACTTTAGCCAGAATCGTTTAATGCTGACTTTGTGTTGGCCTGTGTTTATTTTTAACCCGTCCTACCGGCAAAACTTTACTCGGGCTCTAAAAGGTTAATGATTGTGGGGCTTAGCGCCCCAATCATTAACTATTTCTGGTGTTTATCGTTCAATCCTCTGTTTTTTGCCGAGCCTCCCCATGTCTAGCTCGTCTGACCGTTCTTCAGCCTCTCAAAATTTGACAAACTTTCTAGCGAATGCCCAAGCGAAGCATCACCGGACCGATGGTTGGCAACCGATGATGGCGGCGATCGCCCAACGGTTCAACCGAGAATATCAGCGTCACCCCTTTGAGGTGCCTGACGAGGTCAAAGAGATGCCCGTTTACCAGGAATGGAAAGCTGGGTTATTGGCAGATAAAACCGTATCGCCTTTCTGGGAGTTGGCTCAACCTCGCAAGCAACAACGCTGTCTTGATATTGGTTGCGGGGTGAGTTTCCTGATTTACCCCTGGCGTGACTGGCAGTCTCTCTTCTTCGGGCAGGACATCAGCACATTTGCTTGTGAAACTCTTAACTCCCGTGGCCCTCAGCTCAACTCCAAGCTGTTTAAGGGGGTGAAGCTGGGGGGAGCGCACGAGTTGCAGTACGAGGGGGACCAGTTTGATCTGGCGATCGCCACTGGCTTCAGTTGCTACTACCCTCTGGACTACTGGTCGGCCGTGCTGGCAGAAGTGCGACGGGTTCTGAAACCCGATGGTCTGTTTGTGTTTGATGTGGTGGATACAGAACTACCCACAGCTGAGAACTGGGCTATTTTGGAAACCTATCTGGGAGCCGAGGTTTTTCTAGAAAGCCAGAACCATTGGCGGCAACTGTTGGAAAGCCAGAATGCCGAGGTGCTAAAGCAGCGGCCGGGAGAAATCTTTCGATTGTTTAAGGTGCGATTCCGCCGGTAGCCTGTCAGTGCTGAACGTGCACCCTGCACCTGTCCCAGGTTAAACTCTGAAGTTCAAACCAAAAGAGTAGGGCTTAGCCCTACTCTTTTGGTTTGAATCAGACCTTTATTCAGTTGGTTTAAAAAGAAAAATGTCTGACCTCATAAGCCCCCAAAGGTCAGACATTTCACCTGTAAGGACGCTTTCCTAACCAGAAAAGCCGATCGACTTGATTGCCCCCTAGTCTTCACGACCTTTCTGAATGCGTTCTCCAGAAGTGATCTCATTGTGCATGGTTTAGCAGCTTTTTCACGTCCAGACATATACGGAATTTGTAACTTTTACCTCCAGCAATCCCTGAACCCACTCCGTGATTCCCGTAGTCTCCACTATTTCAGCAAACTCAAGCTGGAGTCTTCCTGTTACGGCTAGTGACAAATCTAAGCGTTAATCAGGATGAGTGGCCAGCAATTCTTATTTTGAAATCAGGCCCAAAAACCGCGAGCCTTTGGCTCACGGTTTTTGGGCATCAAAGCCAAGAGTTCATGCCCTACGGGCATGAACTCTTGGCTTTGATGCCCATACTGAGAATTGCTGATGAGTGGCTCTACCATTTGGCGAGGACGTTTTGGAGTGTTAGTCTCAAAGGACGTGCTAATGCGCTTTTTACCCTAATCCTATGCTAATTCCGCTAACCCGCGCTAAATTTGAGGAACTCGTTCCCCGTTTCGCTACAGGAGAGCAATATCGCTACGCATCCGGGAAACTACCAGACTTCCTGAGACGCTTACTCATTTCCGTGGTGGGGTTACTGGTGGCATTTTTTTTCCGGGCCATCCTACCTGAAAGCTTTGCCATTTTGGAGTTTTTGTTGGGAATTACGACGGGCCTCTATTGGCTCTGGAGTCCTATCTACTGGGCCAGCCGTCGCAATGCTGAGATACGCCGTTATCCCTACGCAGGATTTTTGCAAGGAGAGGTGCTGGATGCTTTCCCAAGCGAGGAAGTGATTGGTACTGAGGAGACAGTGAACAAACGGGGGGAGTTGGTTGTTATCGAGAACCGAGAACGGCGGCTCAATTTAGAAATTGGAGATGAGGAGGGGTTTACAACCTTTTTGCAGGTCCCTCTACAACAGGCGCATCGAGCTATTCGACCGGGCGATCGCGCTGAACTGCTTGTAGTGTCCTACCGCCCTGACCTGAGCCGTATTGAGATGGTGTCAGATGTTTATCTGTCGGATTACAGTTTGTGGGTTAGCGATTATCCTTATGTCCGGCGTGACATGTTCGTTGAAGTCAGCCATCGTCTCGATCAGGAGTACGCACCACCACCGCCACCGCCCCGCCGTCGTCGCCGTAGCCAAAGTCGCCGCTGATGCTAGTCCTACGTGACCGAAATCAACCCCTTTGAAAGAGAGTGGGTGCGAAGCACTCACCCTCTTTCAAATATAGGATTAAGCCGTCGAGTATTTGGGTATAGCCTGACGTAGTCTGATTCTGAGCGTACAGCACTATAGAAGCAAGGGTTGGAGTTTCACTCCAACCCTTGTCTTTGGGCCTCATGTAAGTGCTTATAGCAATGTGCAAGTGCGTTAAGCATAGCAATGGTGGTGTGGGGCACGAAGTGCCCCACACCACCTTACTTAATCAACGTGCACAGCGCTATAGGACTGCAGTCTGTGCCTATCGGCGGCGAACTGCAATGGTGTAAGAGGGACGCTGCTTGGCTTCCCGCTGGGTCTTCACTAGACGGAAGTCATGATCCACATACACGTGCTCAAACAGCGGAGTTGCTCGGTAAGTCTTTTCAAAACGTTTGCGAGCATTGGAATCTAGTTTTTGCAGTTCCAACTCTCCATCAGACTCAGCCTTCTCTAGAATCTCTTGCAGACGTGTTTCGACGACGTTGTCAAACCACTCTTCAGCCCGGTCAATAGTGAGGGGAATAATGCGGCGGCGGAATGCCTGCTCAATTCCGATGTTTTTGATGCACCACTGTCCATCTTCCACGGCGAAGGATTGCATCACCATAAAATCATAGGCTGCTAGCAATGCCGAGAAGCGATTAAGGAACGAGAACTGGTTACCGGGGGCGTAGCGGGCAATATTAGCGTAATAACCATGCTCTCGGAAGATTTGATACGACTGGTGGTGAACTCGGCCAGGCAGCGTATCGTGGAACGGAATGGTAGACCATACAGGCGACCAGACGCCCAATACCACTGGAATTTGATCTTCAGGAACGGGGAATGGATTGCGCCGCTGCAACTCTTCGGCATAGGGCGTCAGTACATCTTTGAAGAAAGCGACTTTCTCCTTCAGAGGCTCAGCATCTCGACCGTTGATTAACTCCAGCACCTCTTGCTTTAGCTCATCAGTGGTGCGATCGCTTAGCTTATTGGGGCTAACAACAATTCCAACCATGGTGGTACTCCAGAGTGATTTAGATACGAGATGGATGCGTTGAAAAGAGAGTGGTAATCTTACGAGCGCTGCTCGCAACAGTTACCGGTTTGAAAACTTCAGGAGACGGTGGCTAGCATGACTTCTTGCCGAATCCAGTTCAGTAGTTCGCCGTTAACCCGTTCAGGGCACTCGTCATGAGCACAGTGCCCGGCGTCTTCCAATTCAATGAGTTTCAAGGTGGGGTTGTATTGCAGATAGCGGCGGGCCAGCTGGCTAGGAACCATGCGATCGCACTTGCCCCACAGTAGGAGTGATGGAATCTTGAGCTGACTCAGAATCACGGGAATGTTGAGATGACATTGGGGGCTCAAAATCGCTTTGAGAATGGCGCAAAAGGCTCGGGCAGAATCCTTTTCTCGTGCAGGTTTGAGCAGAATCTCTAGCAATTCATCGGTGATAGCTTCCCCACAGGCATAGGCAACCTTGGCCCATTGGCGCACGATCCAGGGTTGCCGCAGAACATGAAAGAGGGGTTCCAGAATAACAGGGGAGAGAATGCACTGGTGAATCTTGGCGATCGCCCACTGCACCAGCTGCGGAATGGATTCTTGTTGTAAGGAGGTGTCAGGCAGGCTAATCATGGCAATCCCACGCACCATTTCTGGATACTTAGAAGCCAGTGCCAGACAGGTTAGAGACCCCAAAGAGTTACCTACCAGAACCACAGGGACCTTAACGACTGATTTCCAAAACTCATAAACTTGCTCGGCCCACAAATCGAGCGAGTAGGAAACATCCGGTTTGTCCGATGCACCAAAGCCCAGCAGATCAATTGCATAGACACTATGGTGTTGACCTAAAACCGACATGTTTTGCCGCCAGTGTCCAATTGACCCACCAAAGCCATGAATCAGAATCATAGGCACTTCGCTCTGTTCATTCAGCACAGCCGCATGGTGAATATTCCAGCCTTGCCAGGTCAAACTCTGCTGTTGTTTCCATCCTTCCAAAGGTTCTAGAACGACTTCTTCGGTAATGGTGATAGTGTTTGGCCGTATATCAGAGAGCTGCCCAACAGCATCAGAAAACTCATTCGTGTTGTTATTCAACTCAGCGACCCATTGCTCTAGCTCACCTCGCTCAGTCACTACAGCAGCGAAAGGCAAGCCCGCGACTAAACAAGCAACCTGCACCCATAGGAAAAAGCCCATTGCCTCATTTTGGCCAATCGCAACACCCACAAGAAACAAGGAAAAGGGAATTGCAGTGACTGCTAAAACAAGATAAGCTTTTACACCTTTTCCATAGGATTCTAAGGTTTCATTTAGCTGTTCAATGTCCCGTCTGAGAGATTCCCAAAATCCAAGAATCTCTACAGTCTGCTCGCTGCCCATGATGTCCTTGCCTTGCTTTTTGATGCGTAGTTAAGAGCTAAAAGAAGTGAATTAGGGAACTTAATTAACACTTCTTTGGAAGCGAAAAAAACAGAGTTCGGTGAATGCGAAAAAAAATATAACCCTGTTATTAAGAATCTTGTACTTAATTCAGTTGAATAACCTCTTCCTGCGGGGATATGTGGCGATCACCCATTCAGGGTAAGCTCCGAAGAGCCCTAGTAGTAGGCCTTTCAGTAACTAGCTTGTCTGCCATTTTATATAATCCATTGTCTATAGTTGAAAAACTAAAAGTGATAGAAAAGCACTCTTCAAATCAACCTTGAGAGTTAGAAAAGTATTAGAAGTACGGCTATAGCTGTAAAGCTTGTAACAAAAGGGGAGAGGGAAGCAAAGTTTTCCTTTCCTTTCATTCAACTATTTAGGTCGATCGGAATAGGCCTTTCTATTACATCGCAATCTTTAGTATTCTTTGGCAGATGAAGTGAAATGCGTCTGTCCTTTTCTCCAGACAACATTTACAAACTAAACAAGAACGCTATAACGACGTTGATTGATCAGTAGGCGACATAATTCAATATGGAGCCAAAATGCTGAGCTACTCGTGCAGAGAACGGTACAGCATCTTAGGTTTTATGGTGATTTGAGGTGGGCCGCTTACCGAAAGGAGAGAGGTAGCGGACAACACGGTTCTTCTCCTTTCAACACAAGTGCGTGGTAACCGCCAGAGCATTCTGCGTTTACAGCACTGATTATTTCTGAAGAGCCTTTGGAGTAAAGCTTTTCAGAAATAATCAGTTTTAACTCAGCATTAGTTCGGACAGTTTTTCTGAAACCCTTGATTTTGCGTGCGCTTCGCGCACGCAAAATCAAGGGTTTCGGAAAAACTGTCCAGAGTATTGCTCAGGTGAAACCGCAACATCCTACCTGCCAGAATTTGGCAGCCTGTCAAAATTGATAGGGTGAACTGCTAGATTCCTAAGACTTATGGCATCCGATGTGGCTTTGAATGTTTAAGGTTGTTGCTTGGGCCAGCTGCCTACAGCACATTACTCGCTTCCTTCCCATAGGCTTGCCAGGCCAAATCGACTAGACCGTTGACAATGGCAGCCGCTACGACTGAGTTGCCCTTACGGCCTTCAATTCGAATGTGGGGAATGAGAGAGTTAGTTAGGCGCTCTAAAGCTGCATCCACACCAACAAATCCAGCCGGAGTCCCAATCACGAGTGCGGGTTTGATTTCTTCCGTTTCGATCAGTTCCACCAGGGTCGTGAGGGCGGTTTGCGCCTGCCCTACTACGAAAATGGCTTCTGGGTAGCGCCGTGCCAGGGTTTCGATGCCCCACGCGGCACGGGCTTTTTCTCTCTGGGGACGGGTTAGGGCATCGAGGCTACAGTAGACAGGATTTGCAAAGGTGCTTTGCGTCGTCGGCGTAATCCCGACCTGCACCATAGGAACGTCGACAACAATGGTGCTACGGGCTGCAAGAGCAGCAGCACCCGCTTGAAGGGCACTGTCAGAGAATCGGATCAAGTTTTTGTAATCAAAATCTGCAGTGGCATAAATTACCCGTCGAACAATTTCGTACTCCGACGGGGAAAAGGTATGGGCTCCAATCTCGCGATCGATGATCTGAAGGCTTTGAGCGTCCGTGACGTGCCACTCCATGATAAAACTCAGGTACTCAGGTGATGGGTCAATGAAGGCATATTGACCTTCAATGTTACATAGTTTTGAGGCAGAGCCTGGCGAGTTTCTACAAAACTATGAATTTTGTATGGCTGCTGGGACCTGAGCAGGAAAATCTAAAATTTACATTGACTGCTGCCTTGCAACCGCAAATAATGATTTCAGCTACGTTTGATAGACTAACGCTCCTAATTTTTACTTGCTGAGTGAAGCTATGAAATGGGATGTGGAACTGCGTTTCTACATCCCATTTCATGGGAAAAATTGAACATAAAAATTGCGTAGCACTGCGCTACGCAATTTTTATGTTTGAGCAATAGGGGAATTCTCTAATTTTCGGACGAAGCCGATGGATTCAGCATGGGAGACAGGTAAGCAACCAGAAAACCCATCAAGAAGCCGGCCACGTTACGCGCTAGAGGAAGCCAATCAGAAGTTCGGGTAATCACAGGAGCAATTCCAAACGCAATGAACAGAATGCCCCAGAGAGGTGAGAAAATCAGTGCCCATTGCCACGCGACAATCTGGCCTGACTCACGAGGCTGCGCCGCGAAGCCGCAAATGATACCGCCTAGCACTGAGGTGATTAGCGTTAAAATCCACTGCTCTTTGGGAAGGCCAGGAACAACATTACAGCCACCCTGTCGAAGGCACTCCTCGACTGACGTTAATGCGCCAAGAATAGAACCGTCTTCCCCTTGCTCCCGGACAAAGAACTGATTGCCGTAGCGGGTTTGAAGCTCAATCCAAAAGGTGCGGGGAAGTAACTCGTAAAACGCGTCTCCCACACTGAAATTCAGCAAATTACCACCCCGTGGGTCGGCAACGAGGAGTAAGCTTTTTTCGTCAAGCTTCCAAAAATCCTTAACAGCACGACCCGGCGTGCGATCGAACTGGGTTAGCACGCGTAGCTTCCAGCCCGTTTCCTGCTCAAACTCATCCAGATGGCGGTCGAGATCTTCCTGCTGAATAGAAGTTAAGGAGTCCGCCAGGTCGATGATGTTGGTGGGATTGTCAGGTAACAACTCAGGGTTATCGTAGGCCCAGGCAGCGGGAGCGATCGCCCAACTCAACGCTACCAAAGCAACTATCACCACACCTTTAAGCACTTTGTTGAACTGCGATCGCACCGATATCATATTCAACCCGGCCTCGAACTATTGGATCGATATACTAAACCCGAATTCTAAGTCACGACAAATCATGAAGAAGAAATGCCAGTTATTTACAATTCGTAACTCTAATTTAATATAAAACCGAGGTTTATGGCTATGGGGCAAGCATCTTCATGGGGTCAAATGGCCCTTGTTGAGCATGAATTAAGGCCAAAGTTCCTCTGTACCAAGGGCTACGAGATTTTTGTAAATCTCGTACTTAACGTTCGTTAAACTTTAGGGCTAGGTTTCCAACCGTACACAAGGCATTAGGTGTGAAATATTCTATACCTTATGTACTGAACCCATTTGTGCACTGCTGTAGTACCCCATTTGGGTTATGGTATGGCCTTATGAAAAAATCTGGGCTTGCGATCGCCTCTCGAATGCCAGCGATCGCAAGCCCAGTTCTGAAACATTAGTAGCGGCCGTGTTTCTTGGAAAATGGTACTTTGTTCCTGGGGTGGGCCATGACCATTTGACCTTCAACACTTTATACGGCTCGCCTTTGCGAAGGCTGATGCCATATTGTCTGTTCTTACAAAAGCCCTGCGCTGTTATACAGAGTCGGCGTTCTGCGATCGCCCTCGATGCCCAGGTCGTTCTGGGTTGCCATAAGATGGCTCCTCGAAGTCTTCATCGTAGGCGGCGAGCTCTTCGGCGTCATAGTCTTCGTAGTCGTAGTCGTCTGACAAATCCTCAATGGCATGGGTCGTACTGGCAGGAAGCTGATCATAAACCCGTTCCGCTTCTTCGTTCCAGGCAGTGTTGCCATTGGGAGATTGGGTAAACGACTGCCAAGCCGCGCGAAAGCCGACCATAAAGCTGCGTGTTGTCTTTTGGGCTTTTTGGGCTCTTTGCCGTACCGAGGTGACGCTACGATCGACCTGCCGAACAATACGTCCGGCACTCTGAACACCTTCGCTGACTTCATCCGTCAGGTCCGTAATTTCTAACCCCGTTAAGCGAATCGCCTCCAGCGTTGGGGGCAGTTCGCGGTTGAGTGTGTCAAACAATTTTTCGGCACTACGGGCGGCCCGTGCCAATTCTCTCAAGGCCGGAAGGGCCGCCATCAACACTGCAGTGAGGGAAACGGCCACCAGGAGGAGTGATAGTCCCAGCCAAAATAGGGGGTCAACCACGGCGCTTGCTCAATTACGCAGGGTCACGGGGATGGGAGGCAACCTCAGTTGCCTCAGCCTGAGGGCGTTCACGTTGGCTGGCTTCAACCCCAACGGCGATCGCCTGCTTCAGACGTGTTAAGGTGCCATCCCAGTTCTGAACGGCTTTGCCCGACAATCGACCCGCCTGAAGTTGGACGGAAGAGGAGAGATCCTCTGCCAGTTCAGGCAGTGCATCCGCTGACTTTTTGAGCAGTTTTCGGGTTTCACGACCCGAACGGGGGGCTAGCATCAGCCCGGTTACGGCACCCGCTGCCGCACCTAATAACATACCCACGACAAATGCTCCGCTTGCTCCTGAACGATTGTCTGCCATGCCTCGCTATCTTGCTCCTGCCAATGGTTGGGCCAGTCAGGCGGCCTTGCGCTTTAAGCTTAACATTCACTGGCTCCAAATGACTGAAAGCAGCGCCCTGGGCCATTAATTCTCATTTTTGTGTTGCAGTATCACTCATTTTGGTGGGTAGAACTTATGATTTTGTCCCCTACTATTGACCTGCTATCAAGACCGTTTTGAGAAACGGCGATCGCGTCTCTTCTGGCGAACCCCCTTTCCCCCAGTCTCCCGCTGCCAAGGTAAGCCACCCCGCCAGAGCGTCAGCCCTAGATTGACAACGGTTAGTGCCTGGCGTACTTGCTGAAGTTGCGGAATCAGTTGTTGATAACGTTGCCGTAACTGAGCCACGCCCAGTTGCCCCTGAAAAATTGCCTCAGGTGCTCCATATAGCACCTGGTGGGTATTTTGCTCAGCGTTGCTCAGCACGTTGGCTGCATGGGATAGAACCTGGCTAAACCGCCAAATCCGCCAGGCCGCATAGAGACATAGCAGAGACAGGACAATGTTCGCCAGCACAACAATCGTCAACATGGAGCAGGGGAAAGCAATGAATACCAAGCAGTGCTTAATCTTCCTTCAATCATCTCATATTCATTTATTCATTTTGTTAGGACAGTAGGAGATTGCCAGCACAGGCTATCTGGAATAGAACTCCTCTAAACTGAAGCCTAACAGACAGGCGTGAGCTACCAGGTCAGGTTCGAGAACCGTAAAACAGCATTTTCCTTGTAAAAACCTGAGGATACCGCCTATGTTGGTCAACCGTGGGGCCCGCTGGAAAACCTGGATTCCTCGATGGCGGCGATGGTCATCGCTCCTTGTCTTAGGGGTGTGCGTTCTGTTGGGTGTGATGTTAGCGATCGCCCCATCCCTCCAGGCGCAAACCGACGAGATGGCTGTCGATGCAAGCATTATCGACATGGAGCGACGACTGGAAGGAGAGTTTGAACAGTACTTTGATCGGGATCTTCCAGCTGATCAACAGAATCCTGATCAAATTGCAGCTACTCTGACACGCATCGGGCAGGAGACGGGAACCCACCCGGCCGTGCTCTGGGTAACGCCCAAGCCTGATAGCCTGCGTTTGGTACTGATTACTTCTGGGCACCGTCCCGTTGTGGTGGAATCCAGTGAAGTACCACAAGCCCTGCTTCAGGAGACGGTGCGGTCTTTTCAACGAGACATGACTCGGGGGAACCGTCGTGTTTCCCTGGACAATGCCCAGCAACTGCACCGCTGGATCATTGAGCCGTTTGAATCGGAATATCTGCGGCCCCAGGGCATTGATAGCTTGCTGTTTTGTTTGAGTGATGGAGCTCGAGGGTTAACGCTGGCGGCTCTCCATGATGGACAGCAGTTTTTACTTGAAAAGTACGCGCTGACGCGTATTCCGGCTTTTAATCTAATCCATACAAATGTCACCAATATCCAGCAGGGCGAGTTGCTGGCGATGGGAGCTTCCGAATTTCAGCAGCTCAATCCGTTGCCAGCGGTTCCGGTCGAGCTCTCGACAATTACAGCGCAAATGGAGTCTGTGCCCGGGACTAACATCACCTGGGATGCCCAAACTTTCTTGAATGAGGAATTCACTCTGGATAATTTCCAGGCCAAGTTGGCAGAGCGACCCTATGATATTGTGCACCTGGCGACCCATGCGGAGTTTCAGCCTGGTAAGCCCGATCGCTCCTTCATCCAATTTTGGGATGCTCGACTGACCCTGGAGCAGATGGGCGTCATGGATTGGCATACAGATCAACTGGAATTGCTGGTGCTAAGTGCCTGTCGTACGGCTGTGGGAGATGCTCAAGCAGAGTTAGGCTTTGCAGGGTTGGCCTTGCAATCGAATGTGAAAAGTGCCCTTGCCAGCTTGTGGTATGTCAGCGATGCCGGAACGTTGGCTTTGATGACGGAGTTTTATCGACAATTGGCGATCGCCCCCACCCGTGCCGAAGCCCTACGCCAAGCCCAACTGCGCCTGCTACGAGGGGATGTACGATTTGAGGGAGACCAACTTCTGATGTCTCGGGGGGCCATTCCTCTTCCCAAGCCCCTTGCCTTTCGTACGGAAAGGGATTTATCTCACCCCATTTACTGGGCTGGTTTCTCCTTAATTAGTAGCCCGTGGTAGGCCAATCCGGTAAGGGACGGGAGACGGATGTGAGACGCAGTCCCACACCCATCTCTCGTTTCTCACTAGATCCGAAAGAGTTATAAATTCTGGACTTACGCATTTGTGTTGTGGGTGGGGTGCTTAGCACCCCACCCACAACACAAATATACGGATAGCGGACTTGCGTAAGTCCTGAAATTGCGTAAGCTATGCCTTATAGCGAATGGCATTGGTAATTGATCCATTCCAGAATGCGGTTCCAGGCCCACCAGGGATCGGGATCTTGGGCCTGGCGCTGGCCAGCTTTGCTGCTGAAGTACCCCACATGGCCACCGTGGGGAGTCAGCATGAGATCGATGGCCGTATTACCCGTGCAGGCAGCCTTTAAATCGGATACGAGAGTAGGGTCGAATAAAGGATCGTCAGCAGCGTAAAGAATAAGAGTTGGTTTCGTCAGTTGGGGTAACAGCGGTAGGGGACTGCTGGCTTTATAGTAGGCCTCGACTGAGGGGAAGCCCAGGCGACCGATCACCAATTCCCGGTCGAAAGCCCAGATGCTATCCACCCGTTCGATGGCGGCCCGATCGATCGCCTCCGGGTAATAGGTATGAAGCTGCCAGGCTAACTGCTTCAGTTGTTGAGTGATGGATTGCTCCAGGCGGCGACCGAAGGGATGGGTCGTTAGATAGGTGAGCGATCGCACCGAATCCAAGCTGGGGCAGATTACCGCCCCACCTCCGATGTCAGCCTCAGCTAGCCTTAAAGTATCCGGCGGTGATTGCCCTGCCTTGATGCCCCACAGCGCTAGCTGCCCCCCCAGAGAAAAACCAGTGAACCAGAAGGGAGCGGGGCATCCCAAATCCTTGGCGATCGCTGCAATATGGACAAAATCTTCCCCTTCGTACAACCCATCGGAGGTGAGTGTAGGGGATAGCTCCGCCGTTTTGCCATGAGCCCGCCAGTCGAAGAGTACTACGGCAAATCCCTGAGCGACTGCCTTACGCCCCAGCAGTTTGAGATACCACTGATTTTCCAGGTTGCCTGTGATGCCATAAGTACCTACCAGTGTTGCCTTCGGGCGATCGGGTATGGCAACTAGGCCATATAACGGTACACCTCCCGCACCCGAGAAAATGTGAGGGTGGTAGTCAGGCTCTGGTTCTGCAAGGGTTTTCTCCCAACTCCGGCTGGCCCATAGGGCGGTGTAGAGAGTCATGGGTAACCCCTGGCGAATAGCCCAGGGTGGGCAATAGGGAATCGGACGCATCGTTCAAGACGGAACACCAGATTTTGAGAATAACTGGAAGTAGAGCGACTGAGATACTTCTTTCAGTGGAAAAGCGAGATACGTGAGCGGATTAATCGTCACAATAATGTTGCGAAATCCACGCTTTGCCAGGAATACGATCGCCCGTCCCACCCAGTCCGCTGACATCACCCCAATGGGGTTGAGATTACTTTTAAAGGGGCCCAAAATCAGCTTTCGGATAACGCAAGGGGCATCCAGGCGGCGCAGGGTGATGAGATGACCCAGAGTCCGCTTGGAGAGTTCATAGAGGGGGCTAATGGCTGGGCCTACTTCCGCTTCAGACGTATTAATCCACAATTCCTTTAATGTGTCGGAATCAGCCGGATCGACCGTGCTGAGAAAAAGCTCTGCTAGGTTCCATGCCGAAAAGGTATTGACCTGGAACGATTTTTGGATGGCAGCAGGGGAGCGATCGCCATGCACATTAATTCCATGATTAATGATGAGAATGTTGATGGATTGCAGGCGATCGCGCAGTTCCTCCTCCTGCCCGGCTTGCCAGCACACCACCTCGACTCCCTCCTGGAAACTACTGTTCTGAGATGTCGTCAGGGCAAGCACCTTCGCTCCTTCTTGGAGGAGGGTACGGGTGAGCGATCGCCCCAGAGTACCGGATGCGCCCGTGATGGCAACCACTTGCCCTGCCAGCCACTGATGCGTTGATGATGCCTGATGATTCATACGCCTTCTGCTGATAAATCGGGTGTCGTGAGCCTTCCGTCACAACTTCTAAGGATTCGTTAGGATGAACCCAAGGACGGCCCAAACCGTTAGTCTAATGTACTGTGACCGTTCACAAACCGACGTTCTGGCGTTTGATTTGGGACTCTAAACTGTTGATCTTTATAGATGAGGAGTAGCCTATGTATCTCGTCACAGGAGCAACCGGAGGACTGGGGCGGCGCATTGTGCAGGTGCTGCGAGAACAAGGTAGCTCCGTGCGAGCCTTTGTGCGGCTTACCTCGAAATACAGCAGCCTGGAACAGCGCGGAGCCGAAGTCTTTATTGGCGATCTACAACAAGAGCGAGATCTTCAAAAAGCTTGCCAGGGTGTAGATTACATCATCAGTGCTCACGGCTCTAATGAAGTGAGTGGTAGTGCGCAAGCCCTTGATTATCGCGCCAACATTGAATTGATTGATCAAGCGAAAGCGAACGGTGTGAAGCACTTCGTGTTCATCTCTGTGCTGGGGGCCGATCGCAACTATGAAGATGCCCCGGTTTTTAAGGCAAAGCGAGCTGTAGAGCGGTATCTCGAAAATAGCGGCGTTCCTTATACAATTTTGCGGCCCTCTGGTTTTGCTTCTAATCTACTGCCTCTAGCAGAACGCTTTCAGCAAACCGGAATTTACGTGCTAATTGGCGATCCCCTTTCCCGCTCGTCTATTGTTAGTACCGATGATTTGGCCCGCATTGCGGCGGCTTCTCCAACGACCGAAGGGGCGCGCAATCAAGTATTTGCTGTCGGTGGGCCTGAAGTTTTAGAGCGGGGTGAGATTCCTAAAATATTTGGGCGCATTTTCAAAAAAGAGCCCATTCTGCTCAATCCGCCTCTCCTGGCTGTAGATGGCATTCGTTCTCTTGTCGGTGTCTTCAATCCAGGAGCGAAAGCTGCTCTCGGCACCTTCCGCACTCTACTCGCCCATGAGTTTTATACCACCCCTGCTGAAGTAGAGCGGCTAGAGTCGGTCTATGGTTTCAAGCTAGAAAGCCTGGAGAGTTTTGTGCGCCGTTATATGGGGTTATGAGTGTAGAACACTGGCGTGGCTATATGCCATGTGATTGAAGACTGCTCTGGCTTTGAGGGGATGAATTGGGCTGAATCTGAAGCCTAGACTGGGATGTCATTTTCCAGTTAAAGCCTGTGCAATACATTCCTTTACTCCTGACCGTGGGGTTACTCCTCCTCTTAATTACCCTGGGTTCGGGGTGGATTGTGCGGTTACCCCTATCCTATGCACTGATTAATTTGATTGTGGGGATCGCCTTGGGTCCCCATGGGATGAGTTGGATTCAACTCCGACCGAATGCCGAGTTTGTGGAACGTCTGGCCGAATTGGTGGTGATTATCTCAGTCTTTAGCTGCGGTCTCAAAATGCATCGCCCTCTAAAACTGGGAGCCTGGCAAACCACCATTCGGTTGATCGGCTTTCTGATGCCATTGTCGATTCTGGCGATCGCCGCAGTCGCTCATTGGCTCGTGGGGCTCGACTGGGGAACCTCTGTTCTATTGGGTGCAATTTTGTCGCCCACAGACCCAGTGTTAGCATCGGAAGTTCAACTCTACCACCCCCATGACAATGATGAAGTTCGCTTTGGCCTGACCTCTGAAGGGGGGCTGAATGATGCTCTGGCCTTTCCCTTTGTTTACTTTGGGCTGTACGCCCTAACCAAAGGGTCGTGGGACAACTGGTTTCGGGAATGGGTCGCGGTGGACCTTCTGTGGGCGATCGCCGCTGGTCTCGTGATGGGCTACATCGTTGCCCAAGGAATTTTATGGTTAAACAGACGCCTGCCCCGCCACCAGCAGGAGGAAGGGGAAATGGAACTGCTGGCCCTCAGCATTGTGTTCATCACCTATACGCTGACCGAAATTGTTAATGGATATGGATTTTTGGCTGTATTCGTTGCAGGGGTTACCATTCGCAAGAGCTACTCCTACGACTCAGAAAAACGCATGGCTCAGCTCTATTTCACGGAGCAAATTGAAAAACTTCTAGAAGTGGGCACCATCCTAATCCTGGGGGCGATGCTTCAATTTACGTCCATTGCAGAAAATTTTTGGGCCGAATTTGTGATGGTTGTGGCGGTGCTGTTTATTGTGCGACCCCTGGGCACGTGGCTCAGTCTTCTCGGCAGTGGATTGCCTCGCACCAGCCAATGGCTCATGGGTTGGTTTGGCATCCGTGGTGTGGGTTCTATTTACTATTTGGCCTACGCCATGGGGAAAGGGTTTGAAGGCCCGCTAGCCGAAAAAACAGCCTGGATTGTTTATAGCGTTATTCTGGTTTCCGTTGTGCTACATGGTATTAGCGCTACTCCTTTGATGCAATGGTACGAAAGCAAGCAGGGGGTGCAGGAGTAAGTAGGCGATCGCTAAACCGAATTCATCGCATGGAGTTGGCCTCCCATCGTCAGGGCTGGTCAACTCCATAGTGTCTAGAGTCTATGACTTAAGGGGTATCTCTTAAGATTGGCCCCCTAAAAAAATCATTTATAGAGAATTACGACTGGCGGCATAGTACGAAAGGAGGAGTACCATTCCCCTCGTCTTCAAACCTTTGATAGAACTACAGGCCCACTTAGGGACAGAGGAGCGTGTAAATAACTGGTATAGACACGCCCATGCAATACCTGTATTGTTTGCTGTCAAAGCATTTCAGAGCTTTAAAAGTGGCATTTTGCCATTCCCAGACTCCCGCTCAAGAAATATATCTCAATAGATATTCAAAATCTGTTCTGAAAAGGTTTTGATCTATCTCATTCAGGCAAGTTGTTGGGAGTGAAAACCATGATCACCGTAGAGAAAGTATTAGAAGTTGCTGCCAGTGCTGGTTACCAGTTTCTGGGAGGAGTTTCTAGTAGTCGAGGTGGATATGCTCTAGCGCACCTGAATGCAGAACAGCCTATCGCTATCTGCAAAACCCTGGATGAGGCACTAGAGTTTCTGTTAGCGCACAGTCAGAGCAGTTCGTAATAGAGTTATTTTTTGTTCACCTTAAGGGGGCGCATCTCAAGGGAAAGATTATTCCATGGCTAGGTCTTGTTCGATTGCACTTAAAGCAGCCTCAACTTCAGGAGAGGGCGATCGCCCCCATTCCATTTCCCGAATCTGTGCCCGATTAATACCCATCGCCAATTCAATCTGGCTTTGTACCGTCTCAATTCTGTCGTACTGGTAATAAAACTCTGGCCCAGGTTTAATGTGCAATGCCAGTTCATCTAAAGCGGCAATCAGTAGGGCTGCGTCTTGATAGGACAGGAAGAGGTTATTCATAGGTTGGGTGTCAAGGGGATAGCGGATTCAGCCAGTGGGGTCAATTGAAATTCTCTTAATTGTATTGGAACAAAAAAATGTGAGGATTTTGTGAGGATGGAATTTAGAACAGGCACTAAGCAAAACTTAGAACCCTAATTGTGTCACTGCTTTGCCGCGGTACAATTAGGGTTCCAAGTTTTGGTACAGGTAAGTGTCAAATAAAATACCAAAGCATCACCATCATCCTGGATTTTTCAAGCTCCAGGTTTTACGCTCAATGTCCCAGGAATTTTGCAGTACTTCAGCGGTTAAGCGAGTTCTGCGTTGACCCAGTTCCGAGATTACAAGCGCCTTAAACCCATAGTCTCCCAATTCGCTGAACCAGAGCGCAATCCCAGTCGCTCGTTCAAAGTCGTCTGGGTTGCTGACATAAATGTAAATTTGCCCCTGTACCGTCAACACCCGAGAAGCGGCAAGCGATTCCTGAATCGCTTCGGGCAACGTTGATAGCACTAGATTAAACCGTAGGCGCTCATCCTCACGCTTCAATAGATCATCCTGTAAGCGCTGACAACAACGCCGGGAGTAATCCCGGCTGTACGAGCGTCCATCAGTAATCTCCAGGCGATCGCAACACAAAGCCTCCAGGGCTGGAGCAACCCAGCGAGCCAGGCGGCAGGTGCGCTTAGCCAGTTTGGCAGTATTAGCAGTAATGGTGAGCGATCGACCCCATCGCTCAATGCGGCGGCCATCCAGCAGGTAATGAAGGGATTCGGGCAGGTTCTCGTGGAGGATTGCCAGCAACGTACTTTTCATCGCGGTGTGGATCAGGGGAGTAAATAGCCAATTTTTGCATGCTCTAGCCTATCTTTCCCAAATTGACCTCAATAATTAGGTAGAGACGAGGCCACTTGTAACTAAATTAAATATTCTGCTCAAAAGCATAAGGAGCCGACGTTCCAGAGGCTGGAGTACAAATATTTGTAACCCTAAAAAGTTTTAGGCAAATAATGCGTTAGTGTAGATCTAGGGGAAGAGAAGGTCAGTGGGGGTCAATCGCTGGCAATTCATCCCCTTTTTTTATGAATGCAGCTTGTGTAAGTTCCTATATGAAGCATGAATGTCAGGTGTGGCGGGTTTACGTTTTTACACCTGACGTTAATACGTGAATCCTGCAATGTTCTGAAACCCCTAATTGCGAGCATTTTGTGTACTCAACAAGGGTTTTGGGAAATGTACAAAATGTGGGTGTTTGGGCAAAAAGTTAGCTGCGCAATTGGATTTTCTCGATTATTATTCCCGCACTGCCCACCAAGGCAGCGATCCCGGCCAGGATTAGCAGTGTAATCAGGGCTAGACGAAGCAGCGGTAGAAGATCCCGGTTACCCTTGCCATTTGGACGCGCATCTTCTGCCAGTTCGCTGAGAGAAACCCCACGCTTGCTGCGAAACAGGCAGAAGGCGATCGCTTGCACTATTCCACCTAAGCCCGGAATCAAAATAGGGGTTGCGAAGCGAATGGGCAAGTTGGTCTTAGAACCCAACAATCCCGTGAAGATGTAAAACACTATAGAGAGGAGGGTTACTGCAAACGGAGTCAGCACCCAGGCATACGCTCTTTGAAGATAGCGGCGTAGCACAAGCCATTGAAAAAACAGCAGGGGTAACGTTCCCGCGATTGCCAGGGGCAGCGGCATGGCATAGTTTCCCCCAAAAGTTTCTAGAAAAGCTGTGGGGTCTTTCTGGGATTGAGCAATCAAGTAATTGGTCCACAGCTCATTCCCCAAATTAATGACTATTTGCCCTAGGGCATTGGCTGCAATCCAATGCCAGGTAGGGATGTAGCGGCGTAACACCAGCCATTGTCCCAGTCCGACTGTTGCTCCTGTCAGCAACCCCTGAACTAACCCCTTCACCATGTCGTCACTCAGGGGAATTGCCCGAAGCGGAAGAGGCCAGAGATAACGGGCAATTAGCCACGAAATAATTGTGACGGCCACATACCCAAGGACAAAGCGTCGTCGTGAAGAAAGTTCGATCAGAAGGGGGCGGGTGCCATCTCCAGGGGAATCACTCGTTGCCGCTATAGGGTTTAGATCAGAGGGGTCAGAGGTCATACGTTACAAATAGACATGGCGATTTCATCCATCTCAGTCTAGGCGCTCTCTCTTAGGTGGTAGATCAGCCACACAAAACATTACAAAATCTTCTCAAGCTATTTTTCCCACATCCAAAACCGTTGTTCTAAAACCTTTTTGGAGTTCCTTCGGTGAGTTGAAGTGAACTCCTTTCGATTCCCACTGATCCGTCTTTCCAGATGTTGGGAGCGCGCTAAATCTGTATGCACAGAGAAAAGACACTTGTACCTTTTCCCACTTCAAAAGGATCGTTTAAGGTATTGAAATCTGTAGAACCTGTTGAATTGTTTATTTGTTGTGCTGTATACGTTGCATGAGTTAAGCATGAGACACAATATTTTGTACGGAATCTATTTATGTAAATTCAATTGTTGTTTGTTATATGGTCTGTATTAGTAATTACTTAAAATTGTATGAATGTGAATCAAGTTTCTGAATGCGCTGCGATCGCCCAAGGTTAACACAAGAGATCAACTTATGTTTAAAAGTGAACTGACTTAGGCCGTGTTTTAAAACTAGCTGAAAGAGTTATTTTTTTGCGCTAAATGCACAAAAAATAACTCTTAAAACAGATCTTAGGCCGTCGAATACGAGTTGATCCAAACTGACGTTACATATGAGTCGGCAGAGAATGGCAGCCTCTGCGAGAATAGAGAACGGATGCCGGGTGCATTCTCTTTCGATATCGCCTTAGTGCTACACCCATCAGGCTTCCTCTATTTGCCACGGAGACCCAATCATGCCTGTTACCGCCCTTTTCAAAAGGCTTAACCTGAAGGAGCAAACCGAGGTTCTGGTTCTCGATGCCCCCGACAGCTTTGAGGCTGAAGTGGAGGCTCTGGATGACGTTCCTGTCTACGATGATGTGCGAGATATCGATGAGATTGCTTTCGCCCTAGTCTTTGTGATGTCGGAGGCCCAGGTGGAAGCTGCTGCTGAGGCGATCGCCCCCAAAGCCCAGGCAGATGCCATTATCTGGTTTGCCTATCCCAAAATCACTTCAAAACGCTATCGCTGTGACTTTGACCGCGACACCGGCTGGGCCGCCCTCGGTGAATTGGGTTTCGAAGGTGTACGCCAAGTGGCGCTCGACGCCGATTGGTCAGCTCTGCGTTTTCGCCGCGTCAATTACACCAAGACTGTGAAGCGCGATCCGAATCAAGCGCAAACGCAGCAGCGAAAGGCGAGGGTTGAGAAGAAGAGTTAATACAATATCTTCTAATTTAGGAGATTTCCAACAATGAAATTACCCCCAGGATGTTGGTGCTTTGCCCGCGAAGCGGGCAAAGCACCAACATCCTGGGTAGATTCTTATGCAGAAACCTCCTTAGTGAGGCATGGGAGAGGAGTGTGGGACAACGATTCACACCCCTCTCCCATACCTCTACTCTTTAGGCAGGACTTACGCCTGTGTGTGGTGTACTACACACAGGCGTAAGTCCTATGAACTGGCAAGGGGTCTAAGAGCTTAAGGCAATTTGTACCCTGTCACTCGCAACGTTAACTCCCCTGATCGCGGATTCTTAGAAAATACAAACGCCCCTTCTTCACTCTCATTGCCAGAGAGAAAGTCAAATTCTTGTTCGCCAGACTCAGCGACCTGACCATTGATGCGCAGCTCGGCCAGAACTCGCACAGACTCAGCAGTGCCGCCGCCTGTATTGGTGAGTTCGAAAGGGACATAATACTGGCCGTTGGCTTCTCGAATATCTTCGGGACGTTCTAATGAGAGTTCGGGAGGGCGATCGCCTTCCTTATTAACCCAGAGGTAAATCACCAGGCCGACGATGCTGGCCAGAATGGTGAGAGCAATGCCGAAGCTCACCCGCTCAGGGAGAGAGCGATCGCCCTGCGTGTTTTTCTGTTCTGCCTGAGTTGTCTCCGTTGTCTGGCTCATATTGCTAGCCTCCCGGCAGCGCCGCCGATGGTGGCAGGCAGTCCTAAAACAAGGGTATAGCGTAGCCATACACTCCAGGGGTCGCTAAACTGCAGTTGTTGAAAGAACCACAGCATAACGGCGGCGGCGGCCAAGGAGATCAGATAAGCCGCGATGGTTTCGCCTAAGGGGCGTTGAAAGATTCCTTTCTGCTGCATCCGTTGTTGCTGCTTGGCAAAGCCCGCTTCAAACACGATGCCGTAGGAGATCAGCAGCGAAATGACAATAATGCCCAACAACCAGGGGATTGGTATTGCGGCTGCTAGCATCGGTACTTCATCGGTGGGAGCAATGTTAAAGGCAATGATGGTACTGCCAATCAGAGTTGCACCAATGTCTGAGAAGGTTGCATACAGTTCACCGGAAGGTTGAGCGGTGCTAGCCGGGGTGTTGGAGTTAGATTCAGTATTACGATCGCCCCGCAAAAATTGATTGGCCAGGGCTATTCCCAAGGTGAAGGGTAGGCTTTCATAGACCAATTTCCCTAATGCCTCGTCCATTGGGGTTCGCAGGGTAATCTCCTGCAGTAGCACCAGAATTAATGCCGTACAAAGCAGGCCTAGAGCGATCGCCTCCACACTATCGATAGCAGCCTGCCGAGAGCCATTGCCCTGCACATGTCGAAAACCTTCTGTGCGGTTGAGCAGAAATACCACGATATAGGTTACGACCAGGGCACCCAGTATCATGGGCGGGCTTACGAATGACCCGATCCACCACATCTCCATGGTGTAGAGCAGTGGAATCCCAAACAGAAAACCCCCACATGCTCCGCGTACCAGGTCTTCCGCTTCGGCTTTCCACGCCTGCCGTCGCCGTCGCCGTGCGATCGCTATCGGCATTTCCCCCTCCCTTACAAGACCTAGCCGACTCATCCGTAATCTTTTAGGAATGATAGCTATATCATGTCTAAGAAATTTGGATGTCTAAGCATTGCTCAGAGGTATAACAGCCCACATCTACAGCAGGATGGATCTTTACCTTGGGCTAACGCAACTCGCTCCTGATGTCCTGAAGTTTTTTTGAGGGACGCGCAAAGCGCCCCTCAAAAAAACTTTTGGCGTGCTCTCTGCACACGCCGAAATGGGCTCTTGGGCTTATCCAAAATTGAGGCTAACTAACACAACAAAGGCTATAGAAGCAGTAGTTATGGGAACAGCACAACTCCTGGCTAATGGTGTTACTCGTATACCGCGTAATTGACTCGTTTTGTGTAAGGGTTGATGTCATGCGGGCATACCTAACCTCTCACAGAGCTGCGCTCAATCAAGTTATAGGGCCTCCAATCGAAGGGCTATACCCAGGGGGGATGGCATGGTGCTAAAGGCCACACCATTTCTGATGACAGCTCCCCCATCGGAGAGGAATATTAAAGTCATAACGACTACAAAGAGTGTCTTCCTGTGATATAGTCGTAACAGTTCGTAAGAATTCTGGTCGTAGTTGCCGGAGCTTTGCTGTGCAAGGTTCTGGGCGATTGCCAGTGTTCCACATTGACACAGTTGTTGCAGCTTTGCAGACCCTTTAGGAGTGTAGATTTTATGACTCATCACGATTGCCTGCGCGTTGGGCAAGCGGCTCCCGAATTTACCGCTGAAGCCGTTGTGGATCAAGAATTCAAGACTATTAAGCTGTCGGACTACCGTGGCAAGTATGTGGTGCTGTTCTTCTACCCGCTAGACTTCACCTTTGTGTGCCCCACAGAGATTACTGCCTTTAGCGATCGCTACGAAGAGTTTAAGGCTATCAACACCGAAGTTCTGGGTGTTTCTGTGGATAGTGTTTTCTCTCACCTGGCTTGGATTCAGACCGACCGCAAGAGTGGTGGCGTGGGTGACTTGGCCTATCCTCTAGTAGCTGACATCAAGAAAGAAGTTAGCTCTGCCTATAACGTTCTCGATCCCGAAGCTGGTATTGCCCTGCGTGGTCTGTTCATCATCGACAAAGATGGTGTGATTCAGCATGCCACCATTAACAACCTGGCCTTCGGTCGTAGCGTTGATGAAACTCTGCGGGTACTGCAAGCTATCCAGTATGTACAGTCTCACCCCGATGAGGTGTGCCCCGCTGGTTGGCAGCCCGGTGATAAGACTATGAACCCTGACCCTGTGAAGTCTAAAGAGTTCTTCGCGGCTGTGTAAATGGTATATTCAGGTTTTTTTGCAAACTAAAGAGGGTGCAAAAAATCTTGGAATTATAGCTCTGTAACAGATTTCCAACGTACTTAAGGGGAGCTTCAGCTCCCTTTTTTTTGACGTTATAGCGCTGTGCACATTGATTAAGTACAGTGGTGTGGAGCCCGAAGTGCGCCACACCACTGTACTTAATCAATGTGCACAGCGCTATCGTTTGGCTTAAAGGTGTTTCCGATTGCCGTGCAACATCAGCACCCGGAAGCCGTTCCGTGGGCAAGTTCACCCAACGGTAGGAAGAATGTGATAGGAGCGATCGCTATCCTCTTGCTCTTATCTAGTCCTCGTTGCCGGAGCTGCTTATGATTCCTTCTCTGACTCAGTTTGGTGAGCAGATGTCTTGCTTGACAGGCGTTCGTGCCATCATGAAAGACATTCGAGAGACCTTGGGTGAAGCAGCGGGGCAGGAATTTATTAACTTGAGCGCTGGCAATCCGGTGATTCTACCGGAGGTAGACCAACTGTGGCGGGATTGTACTCAAGAGCTTCTGGCCAGTACCGAGTTTAGCGAGGTGGTGTGCCGTTATGGTTCCAGTCGGGGTTATGAACCGCTGATGGAGGCGGTTCTGGCCGATTACAACCAGCGTTATGGGTTGAACCTGACGGAGCGCAATATTTTGGTGACACCGGGGAGCCAATCGCTTTACTTTCTCGTAGCGAACGCTTTAGGTGGCTATACCAAGACGGGTGTGTTGAAAAAGATCCTGCTGCCCCTCTGCCCGGATTACACAGGCTATGGTGGCGTAACGCTAATTCCCGAATCCCTGTCGGCTTGTAAGCCACAATTGAACATTGATGCCGCTGCTCATCGCTTTAAGTATCGGCCTGATCTCGATCATTTAACGATTGGTGAGCAAACGGGATTTGTGCTGTTTTCGCGGCCCTGTAACCCGACGGGAAATGTGGTGTCGGATGAGGATGTGAAGGCGATCGCCCACCTCGCTGCTGCTCATAACGTGCCCGTATTCGTAGATTCGGCCTACGCACCCCCCTTTCCCAGCCTCAACTTTACTGAGATGACTCCCATTTTTGGCCCCAACATCGTGCACTGCCTCAGCCTTTCTAAGGTAGGGTTGCCCGGTGAGCGGGTGGGCATTGCGCTGGGAGATGCGGCTGTGATTCAGGTATTAGAGGGTTTTTTGACAAATCTTTGTCTGCATTCTTCACGCTATGGGCAGGCGATCGCGGCTCGTGCTATTCGCTCGGGCCGCTTAGCTGAGATTTCTGAGCGGGTCATCCGTCCCCACTATCAGAACAAATTTCATTTACTTGAGAATGCTCTGGATGCAGCTATGCCAGAATCGTTGCCCTGGTTCTTGCACCGTGGCGAGGGGGCTATCTTTGCCTGGTTGTGGTTGAAGGATTTGCCTATCAGCGACTGGGATTTTTACCAGGAATTGAAGCAGGCGGGTGTGATAGTGGTTCCCGGCAGTGCCTTCTTCCCTGGCTTACAGGAACCCTGGCAGCATACTCGGGAGTGTTTCCGTATCAGCTTAACAGCGAGTGATAACGAGTTGACGACTGCAATGGAACGCCTTGCAGAGGTGGTCGAAAGGGTCTATCAGCAGTCAGTGCAGGGTTAAGTTAGTTTTTCGCATCAATAGCTCAATCCTGTTCATAACGGAATTTTTTTGGTTTATTGTTGAGGTGGTTTTTGGTGTGCGTGGAGGAAACTTATGATCCAACGGTACGCGATCGCCTGTATAACTCTCGTTGCGGTAGCTTTACCGCAGGTGGCTCTGGCTATTCCACTGCAAGCGGGCACCTATAGTAACCGCAACCGCATTATTGACATTCGGTCGCAGGGCGATCGCCTCTGTTTTCAAAGCTTCTCTAACAACCGTTTGGTGACGGCATCCATATCGCGCGATCGCAGCAATAATGACTTTTATAAAGTTAACGAAACCGAGGAGCGGCTCTATCAGGAGGAACTGGGCAGAATTTTGGCCGGACCACTGCACCAGCTTCAGCCATACGCCCTCAGCAACGACTATTCTGGTAATGTGAACCCCCTCATGCGGGAATGTCTGGATGACAATGGCCGATACTACGAAGAAGTCCAAACCGTTGGTTAAACAACTTCCGGTACCTCCGGAGGGCTGGCTGGAAATTGGCACCATTGTCGGTGCCCATGGTCTACGAGGGGAGGTGCGCGTTTATCCCACCTCAGATTTTCCAGAACGATTTTTGGAAGCAGGACAGCGTTGGCTTCAGCGCCCCGGTAGCGATACACCAACCCCCATTCAACTGGAGGAGGGCTGGCTGCAACCGGGTAAGGGTAATTTTGTCGTCAAACTCGAAGGCATCAATGATCGCGATGATGCTGAAGCCCTACGGGATTGTCTGCTGTTGGTTCCTGAGAGCGATCGCCCGTCCCTGGAAGAGGGCGAATTCCATGTGGCTGATCTCATTGGCCTGCGGGTAATTGACCAATCAACCCAAGCTCAAGTTGGGGTTGTGACCAACGTCCTCCCGGCTGGTAATGACCTGCTTCAGGTAAAGCTAGACACGCCTCGGGACAAAACAACGGATGTGCTGATTCCCTTTGTAGAGGCGATCGTGCCTGTAGTGGCGATCGATCGTGGCATTGTGGAAATTACGCCCCCTGCCGGATTAATTGACTAACGCTTCTCACTCAAAATGAGGTATAAAAATAGCCCATGAAACTTACGTTCCATGGGCTATTTTTATACCTCATTTGTTAATGCCAAATTTGGGTTCCGGCATTCTCGTATAGTTTGTGATACCAATTTAAAAACCAAACTAGGCAGATGTTTGTAAGGAAATGGCTCGTCGAGCCATTTCCTTACAAACACCTGCACTGGGTTCCGTTCAAATGGGTATGAAACAGGTTTTGAAAGGTGAAATAAGTACAGCCCATTGCTACTTTTCAAAAATAATCTGTCCCAGCTTAATTATCTAACTTCAGTTCGGGATAAGCTGAAGTGCTTATTTTGGCGTGTGCTTTGCGCACGCCAAAATAAGCGTTTTCGAGTGCCGCGCAACACGCGGCACTCGAAAACGCCCTTAACCCGAACTCAGGTTATCTAAGGCTGTATATGTCTCACATTCTCATCGGTGTAATGGGGCCAGGAGATGCTGCTACAGCAGAACAGTACCAGGATGCCTATAACTTAGGCTTCCAGGTTGCCCAGGCAGAATGGGTGGTGTTGACGGGAGGGCGTAATGTAGGGGTGATGGATGCAGCCTGCCGGGGCGCAAAGGCTGCGCAGGGTCTGACGATTGGAATCCTGCCGGATAGCGAAGAGAGGCGAACTTCGCCGTACGTGGACATCCCTATCTACACAGGGATGGGCCATGCCCGCAATGTCATCAATATATTGTCCAGCCGGGTAGTAGTGGCCTGTGGCATGGGAGCCGGTACTGCTTCAGAAGTGGCGATCGCCCTCAAAACCGGAAAGCCTATCATCCTCCTGAAGCCAGACGCCGAGAGTGAGGCGTTCTTTTATAGTCTAGGTACCGAGCACCTGTATTCTGTGCACCAACCAGAGGAAGCGATCGGACGCATTCGGGAGATTCTAGAAATTGCCTGATCTTGGTGTTGCACTGGTCATCTTTGTAATTTAAGGCTCAATTTCTGCAGATTCAGGTAATCCTTAAAAGAAACCTGATATTTATTCAAAAAATGCCCTTGAGAAGACATTTTTTCGCATTACTAATTGCATAGAAAAATGTGATATTTCTTCCGTTTAAGGGGCCTGTGCAATAATAGAACTAAATCCTGTGTTTCCTGATTTGAGGGGCCAACGGTCTTATAAAAGCCCAATTAAAAAGTGAGGTCCCAGGCATGCTGATAGGTCTAAAGGCCGCGATCCAATCACTAGACAAAAATTGGCATTAAAGAGGAACAGTTATGGTTTTTCCCCTCCACCATTTAAACCCTCAAGCATTAACCGTAAATCCTATTGCAAAGTTATCCATCACCCTGTTGGCCTTAGTCAGTTTGGGTCTGGTTCCAGAAAGGGCGACTGCAAATCCTGTTCCTGTAGCATCTGATGCTGCGGGAGCGATCGCCCAAGCCACCCCTGATATTGACACCTCCGTTACTCGGGAATACGAGCCTGCCATCATTTATGTCCCCGATCCGGCAACCCAAGAGCTGGTACCTCAGTCAGTGTTGGTTACCTCTGACACCCCCGCAGTAATGGCAGTTGGGCAAATTGTCGAAGCTTACGAGGGGCAGGATGTAGGCATCACAGGCTACGAAGTCAGCGTGAATCCCCAAGCACGGGAAGCTGAAGTGAACTTTGAACTGGAACCTAACCAAAGCAGCGAAGTTTTCCAAAGCCTCAGCAGTGCGAATCAATACAGCCTGTTTGAAGCAATCCGAGAAACCTTGCTGACCCAGCCAATGTATGGGGTGGATGAAGTTATTTTCCAGGCAAACGACTCGGCCTTTGATATCTAGTAGGTTGCGGCCTAAGTTCGCAACCTATGTTTTTGTGTAGGGTGCGAAGCACCCTACACAAAAACATAGGTGATGGATTTCCCCTCAACCTACTAGGCTAATTGGACGTAGGTAAGTAAACCGTTGAACTTCACTCAACATCAGAGCTTGAGCAGGTGTAGGGCATGAGCCCCTCACGGTAGGGAACCGTGAAATGGGTTCTCACGGGGAAATATGAGAGAAACAGGAGTGTTTCTTAACGTCAGGCAATAAGACAATGAAGGATGAAGGTGGTCAGAACCATTTAATTCTATTAGATGAAATTCGGCTCCTACCTCGTAGTTAGTCTATAGTTGCTGAAGGGTATTGTGGCGATCCCTACAGAAGAGCGCTTCTTCGGCATTCTTGGGGTAGAAGTCACGCTCAAAAAGTTGGTGTGCTCTCTTGGGCTGTGTGGCCGTTACTTCTATGAGAGAGGTATGGTGAGAATAGAGATGGATGAGCTCAGAGGCTCGCTCATTTGAGTGTGCCAAGTTTGCTAGATTCGTACCGGAGGTGGTCGTTTTGGAACAGTCGTCTCAACCTGAAAAAAATCAATTTCTTTATCCGGCCGGTCACTACCGGGGTGAATTTTCGTTGGAGAACGTTACGTTCAACGCGAATCTGCAAGAGTTTGCCCAACGTGTTGGGTTTGTCTGCAATCTTGAAACGGGTGGCAAGCTAAGTCCCGAGCAAGCCTACGAAGAGATTCGTACTCTTTGGGATCGCCTACGGGAATCTAAGAAAAACTTGTTAGATCATCCTGAGTATCCCAAACCGGAGCTGCCGCCCGATACAGAGTGAGCCCTTCAATGAGGGATAATTCCCTGATCTAAGCAAAGTTGCCAGCTACTAGAAACCCGGTGTTTTCCAAAACACCGGGTTTTGTGTTTTTCCCAGCGTTTTAAGTCACTACTATGCTGGGCTGTATAAATAAAAGGTGTAGTGGAAGGGGCACGGCCTAAGGAGGTTTCTGCATAAGAATTTACCCAGAATGTTGGTGCTTTGCCCGCGAAGCGGGCAAAGCACCAACATTCTGGGGGTAATTTCATTA
>NZ_JAMPLB010000060.1:0-38797 GCF_039962325.1 Leptolyngbya sp. PL-A3 | reverse complement strand
AAACTCCTGACCTCGGAACTCGACAAGATTTCCCCTGAAAGGGTTGCGTCATTGACGTCCTACGATTTCATTCTCGAAGCCCTATTTGGCGCAGCTTCATATTAAAACGGTATCAGCGAACGTTTCAAAGCTTCCCGTACCAAAGCTTCCAAAGAACTTTCCACTCCGGTATCCCCCAACTGATTTCGCCTTTCCTTCGCAGGTTTCTTTCCATTGAATGACGTGGGGCGATCGCAATGCTATCCTTCCACATCATCCAATGACAAAGATGAACAATTCATCCATGTGTTTGGCTGAAAAAACTTAGATCCCCGGTTTTTTTGAAAAACCGGGGATCTGTCGATTTAAGCCCTCTTTCAGCCAGAAATACTCACACCAATCTACACAGAGGTTATTACCAATACCTATAAGGGCAGGTTTTGCCATCAAGCTACTGACGGGGTTAGGAGTTATCTGCCAAACCCGCCCCTACGATTCGCTTACTCATGTTGTCATTTGTTGTGAAACTAAATTTAATTTAGCGTCGCTCATCCATTATCCAAATCCACAAATCTTGAAAGCTCTTGCATGAGTCCCGACAACTCATCGACAAGTCTTTGTCAATCATCGTTGATTTGTAACATCTCAAGGCCCAATATTCACAACTGCTCCACGAGTCTTTGCAAGGCTTCCATAACATTAAAAGCATCGTAAGCGAGAAGAATTACCTCACTCACGATGCTTCACATCTCATCAACGAGCCTTTGTAGCTGGAACTACTCAACCGTTACCGATTTGGCGAGGTTCCGGGGCTGGTCTACGTCTAGACCACGGTGAGCGGCGATGTGGTACGAGAGGAATTGCAGCGGAATCACCGTCAGCAACGGCGAGAGCAATTCATCCACATGGGGCACCGGCAACAGGTTGTCGAAGACCTCGGCAGCTTCGGGATCATCCATCGCGGTCACGCCGATTAGTTGAGCATCGCGAGCCTTGGCCTCCTGGGAGTTAGACAGCACCTTTTCGTAGACTGAACCGGGAACGGCGATCGCCACCACTGGCACCTTCGCATCCAGCAGGGCGATCGGCCCATGCTTCATCTCACCTGCCGGATACCCCTCAGCATGGATGTAGCTGATTTCCTTTAGCTTCAGGGCACCTTCCAGAGCGATCGGATAGTTGATACCTCGCCCCAGGAAGATGAAGTCCTGAGTTTCAGCAAATTGGTGAGAGAGTTCGCCAATGTAGCGTTCCTGCACCTCCAGGATGGATTCGATTTGGGCGGGGAGTTGTCGCAGGCCATCGATAATCTTTTGGAGGCGATCGCCCGAGATCGTGCGACGACGATAGGCCAAGTCCAGCGCTAGACAATAGAAGGCAACCAACTGAGCACTAAAGGTTTTGGTTGCCGCAACCCCGATCTCAATCCCCGCATGGGTATTGATCAGGTTATCTACCAGACGACCCAGAGTGCTATCGAGGCGATTGGTGATGCCCAACATTCGTGCCGCGAACTTAGGCCCCAGATCGACCCGTCGTCGCATTTCCATTTCTAAAGCGGAAAGAGTATCGGCAGTCTCTCCAGATTGTGTCACGCCAATGGTCAGGGTATTGGGCATGAGCGGCGTGGGAGAGTAGCGAAACTCAGAGGCATAGTGAACCTGTGTCGGAATTTCGGCAAGTTGTTCCAACAGGTAGCGCCCGACCAAACCCGCGTGCCAGCTCGTTCCACAAGCCAGAATTTGAATATGCTCAATATCTTCGTAGAAAGACTCCGGTAAGCCCAGATTAATCGGATTAGCCCCTGATTCGGCTGTCCAGCCAGGATCAAGATAGGCCTCTAGCCCCGCCCGCACGACTCCGGGCTGCTCGTAGATTTCCTTCAGCATAAAGTGCTTGAAGCCTTGCTTCTCGACCTGGATGGGGTTCCAGTTGAGAGTTTGAGGGGTCTTGCGGAGGCGATCGCCACCAAAGCTATATACTTCCACACCCATGGGAGTGAGCCGTGCAATCTCGCCATTCTCCAGAGTCAGCACAGTACGGGTGTAGGGCACCAGAGCAGGGGTATCCGACGCGCAGAAGAATTCTCCCTGCCCAAAGCCCACCACCAGAGGGGCCTGCTGTCGCACAGCCAACAACTCGTCAGGGTAGTCAGCAGAAACGATCGCCAGCGCAAAAGCACCGCGCAGGTCACTAACCGCCAGTCGCACAGCTTCCAAAAAGGGCGAAGCAGCACGGGCAGGGACCGTAAGCGCACCCGATTTCAATTGCTGGTAATACTCCGCAACCAGATGGGGAATGACTTCCGTGTCCGTGTCAGAACGGAACTCGTGACCCTTAGCTTTGAGGATTTCACGCAATTCGCGATAATTCTCGACAATGCCATTCTGCACCACGGCAATGCGGCGGGCGGTATCGGTGTGGGGGTGGGCGTTATATTCTTCGGGTTTGCCGTGAGTAGCCCAGCGGGTATGGCCAATTCCGACGCAAGCAGGATTGTCTTCACCTGCGATCTTGTCCTGCAAGTTCTGAAGCTTACCTTTTGCCCGAACACAATGGATTTCACCATTCAGGATGGTAGCCATTCCGGCTGAGTCGTAACCCCGATACTCCAGTTTCCGTAGTCCTTCGAGCAAAATCTGACTGGCCGCCTGCGTTCCGATATAGCCGACGATTCCACACATGGCCAACCCTCCCGTTAAACCACAAAAATTTCACCCCATTTTATCCACAGGATTTACCCATGAGGGCAGAAGGGTGACAAAAGCAAACTAAAAGGAGCGATGGCGCACTCCTGGTTTTCCGTGCGTCATTGCTCCTTTTAGGAGGTTTCTGAGAAACAATATCCCCATTTTTTGGAAATCTCCTTAGAATATCAAGCTTAGTTTTATGGATGTGAGACCCCATAAAACCAAGCAAGAAAAAAGAGGGCCAAGGCCCCCTTTGTTGGATTCTAGAATTTGGTCAACTCGTAGGATTGGGTCAGACCTAGTAGGCCAAGCCCATACTACGGGTTGTCTCAGCACCCAGATAAACCCGAATGCTGAGGAAGTCGGTTGGGCAAGCCGTTTCGCAACGCTTGCAGCCAACGCAGTCTTCGGTACGGGGAGACGATGCGATCTGGCCAGCCTTGCAGCCATCCCAGGGCACCATTTCCAAAACATCGGTGGGGCAAGCGCGGACGCACTGCGTGCAACCGATGCAGGTGTCGTAGATTTTGACTGAATGAGACATTGATATAAGGGCTCCGAACTAGATGATCCTAAGCCAGGTCTCATGGGTTTAGGGCCGTTACCGAGATAGCGATCCCAACCAATCAGGCCATAAGGTCTATCAATCGAAACCTAGTTTACAGCAGGGGTTTTGCCCCACTCTGCAAAACCTAGAAAAACTTCAAAAAGCGTAATATAGGATATTCTGTCTCGACCAGCCAGAGCGGGTTTGCGCTCTCTGTACCCGATCGGCAAACTTAAAGAAATGTAAATAACCTCTCTCTTTCTTCAGAGGAAGCAACAACACTCTTTACTCCACAAAGAGCAACCGTTGTCCCAACCAAAGAGACTTGAATGTAATTCCGGACATTTTTTTAGCTCTGTCTAAAGTATTAAATCGCGTTTTTTGTATTGGCTTACCTTGCCATATTCGTTGAAGATCCAATAGCTTCTCCTTGTACCCCCTTGTGGGACGTTTGGTGTCTCATTTCTTTGGAGAGAGTCCTATGGGTTTCTTTGATCGTTTGTTTGGCCGCAAGAAGAAAGATAACGAGTCTGTGGCGGTTGCTCCTCAGCAGCCTGGTACCCCCGCTGAGAAGGTCGGTCCCGATGGGACGTTTGATGAAAGCGGATTGGCCAAGCGAGTGGCGATCGCTTTCGATAACGATCCTCAGTTAGAGCCGCTGGATCGCCTCTGGATTGCTCAAACCGGTAGCCGAGTCGTGCTGAAGGGTGAAGTTCCTTCCCAAGATTTGCTAAGCCGTGCTGTCAGTATTGCCCGAGGTGTGAATGGCGCAACGGAAGTTGATTCTACCCAGGTAACGGTTGGCTAGTTTCTACTTAAGCGCTCTTAGCTTGGGCTCTGGGGCAGATGCAGCGCGTCTGCCCTCCTAAACTTCTTCTCTACATGCATTGCTATTTGGACGTCAGGAAACATACACGCTGAGGAATTTCGGTTATGCCACTGTTTGATCAAATCTTGGGTGCTATCAATAACCCAAATCAACAGGCCAGCTCTGATCAGCTCGGTACTATTCTGAACACGTTGCAACAGGTAGCGGGTAACCAGGGAACCAACACGGGCACGACCCAGGCCGCCATGTCGGTAGTAGGTAGCTATGTACGTTCGGCCCTGAAGCAGAAGGCCAGCCAGGGCGGCGCAGGGCAGGTTGATTCCATCATGCGTCAATTTGCCGGTACTGGCCCTAACCCAGCCGCTGTGCAAGCGCTCTTTAACCCTTCTCAGCAACAGCAACTGACTCAGACCATTTCCCAAAGAACAGGCTTAAATGCCTCCCAGATCCAAGGCCTGCTCGTTGTTCTGGTGCCTATTGCGCTCAAACTCCTCAGTAGCGGTGCCCAACAGGGTCAGGGTTCAGCCGTGGGTGGCAACTCCGTTTTGGGTGCCTTTATGGATGCTGACGGTGATGGCGATGTGGATATGGGTGATGCTCTATCGATGGCAGGCCGCTACTTAAACCATCGGTAGATAACGTTTGCTTCAAAAGCCTAGATCTGGATGTGGGCGGCGCTCAGCGTCGCCCACATCCAGATCTAGGCTTTTGCAAGGTTATTCTGTTAAATCGAGTACAACAGCAGTAAACTAACAGCGGCGTACCTTTGATTGGGGTGGGTTGATGAGCCTGCGCTCGTTTTATGTGGCACTCAGTGCCGTCGTGGTGGGATCTCTGGTGGCGGCGATCGCCCTCTTTTTCTGGTTAGCGGTCCAAAGCCCGCTGGATGTGTTGTCGGATGGCAAACGTCCTGACCCGGCAGCTGCGGTCTTTGTGCCCAAGCAAGCGCCTGTGATGGCATCTTTGCAGGTCAACCCCGATCGCCTGGAGGCCTTGCGTATTGCGATCGCCAATCCCACCGCCCGTCGTCAGGCTCGTAAGGAAATCGAACAATTTAAGCAGGGCATTCTGTCAGAACGACAGTTGAACTATGCCACAGACATTAAGCCCTGGCTGGGCGACGAAATTACTCTATCTGTCACCACACCTGATCTGGATCGCAACCCAGCTAACGGGCAACAGCCCGGTTACTTGCTAGCCATAGAGACCCAGGACGGCGATCGCGCCCGCGACTTTTTGCAGGTGTTCTGGCAGAAACAGGCGATCGCTGGCTCCGATCTCGTCTTTGAACCCTACGCCGGGGTAAAGCTGATCTACGGGCAAACGGTCGATCAGGCGGCAACAGACGGAATAGTTCAAACCCTGGCAACGACGGTAGTGGTCGATCGCTTCGTCCTCTTTGCTAACTCTCCCAAAGTGTTGCGAGAGGCCATCAACAACGTCCAGGCCCCAGGTCTTAACTTGAGCAGTAATGCTGACTATGAAGCAGCCTTGCGGCGGGTACCCGAGCACACGCTGGGCATGGTGTACGTGAATTTGCCTCAGTTGGGCCAGTGGTTAGGGCAGAGCCGCAGTGCCAGCGCATCTCGGTTTGATCGGGCGATCGCAGCTCTTCAACTCAACCGCTACGGTCTTCTCGCCGATACTGCTCTCCTGACCGCCCCCGGCTTCGAGCTACCCTTTATCCAACCCGTTGCAGATCGCCCCACAACCGCGCTCCAGTTCATGCCAGAGGATACGCCACTGCTGGTTTCCGGGTTGGACTTAAATCAGGTGTGGAATGACCTGAATACAGGATTGCAAGATTTTCCACTCCTGGCAGAGCTGTTTCAGCAGGCCCTCAAGCCCCTGGAGTCACAATGGGGTATGCCCCTCTCTGGCCCTCTACTAAGCTGGGCTGACCAAGAGTTTGCCCTGGGGCTGATGCCGAAAGCGGGTAAAAAGCAGGACTGGCTGGTTGCGGCTCAGGCTACAGAGGCGACCCAGCCGGCACTAGATGAGTTGGATGCGATCGCCCAAAACCAGGGCCTCAGTATTGGCCCCGTCGATTTGAACGGTCAGCCTACCTATACCTGGACTCGCCTTTCCACCGCTGAGGGTCGCTCGCGACGACGCAACACGCCCCAGATCCAGGCCGAAGTGCGGGGGGTCCACACTAACACTCGCGGATTTGAACTGCTGGCAACCTCTCTGGATGCCATGAGCCAGGCACTTCAGGCGCCCTCCCGTTCCCTGGCAGAGCAAGGAGAGTTTAAGGAAGCGATCGCCCCCATCCCTCCTGCAAACAACGGCTTTTTCTACGTCAATTGGTCCGCCGTCAGGCCAGTTCTAGAAAAGCGTATTCCTCTGCTGAAACTGGCAGGATTGTCGGCCCGTCCTATTTTTGATCATGTGCGATCGCTAACATTCAGCAGTGCTGGGGGCGATCAACAGAGTCGACAAGGCACCCTCTTTATCCGTCTATCCGATCGCTAACGATGCAATTTATGAGAAAAAGGGCTTCTAAAAGAAGCCCTTTTTCTCATTTTTCACTAAATTTTGTTACGGCACCACGCACCTACAAAACCCGAGTTCGGTTAAGGGCGTTTTCGAGTGCCGCGCAACGTACGGCACTCGAAAACGCCCTTAACCCGGAACCCGATTACAAAAAATGGCCCCCGCAGAGGCCACACATTGAGGATTCATAGGTATCGCGTAACAAACTTGGGGATCACGGGCTGCGTGGAGAGCCACAGCCCATGAAGCCTATCGGTTCGGCAGCGTCCGGCTAGTATATGCATCGACGACCTGGAAGGCTGGAACCCGATTGCTGTAATCAATTTCGCTACCCGTAAAAGTTTGAGCCAGTGCCTCAAACCCATTCGAGCGCCAGTTCCGCTCATGAATTGGCTTTGTCTGCTCACCTCGGAAGTAGGCTTGAGTTCCAATGACCGCAGCGGCAACCCAGGCTACTCCAAACAACGCAATTAGCAGAACCATGTTGGCCTCCTTATGTAAAGCCCTGTTTCAATCTGTAAATAAATGTAACAGATTATTGCAGGCTTCGGCAAGGTACGGTAATCCGAAAGTGATGAAATAGTCCTGTTTAGTTCGCCTAGGCCCAGGTGAGCCTGGGGTTCGGCTGCAAACTTCTCCGGAAACTTAAGGAAACCGAACCTGATAATGGCGATCGCGAAAACTTTCTGCCATTCTCCAGGGCATTACCGCTTTGCAGTAAAATGACCCTTTGTAGAAGTTTTCAATCCTTCCTATAAACGGGCCGTTAAGCCCAATCAGATCAGAGCTTTCAGTCCGGAAGCCACGCTGCTTTGGTGCTAAGTTGACTGGAATCATTCCCGTCGGGATGGTAATGCTCGTGTTTTTGAAAAGTTCATCTTTTATGCGTCTTACGCCCAAAAAATGAACCCTCACAGGGTCTTTTCAAGAATGCGCTTGCCTTCCCCTGATCACTCGTCGTCTATTGCCACTCATTTCCCATCATGCCCAAGGTTCTCGTTTCTGACCCGATTGATCAGGTTGGTATCGACATCCTCTCCCAGGTTGCGCAGGTCGATGTCAAAACCGGTTTGACACCAGAAGAACTGGTGCAAATTATTCCCGATTACGATGCTCTGATGATTCGCTCGGGCACTCGTGTCACCGCCGAAATCATCGAAGCCGGTAAACAACTCAAAATTATCGGCCGCGCTGGTGTTGGCGTCGATAACGTAGACGTGAAAAGTGCCACCCGCCAGGGCATTCTGGTGGTCAATTCCCCCGAAGGAAACACTATTGCGGCAGCGGAGCATGCGCTCGCCATGATGCTCTCGCTCTCCCGCCATATCCCCGCTGCCAACCAGTCCGTTAAGGAAGGCAAGTGGGAACGGGGCAAATTCCTGGGGGTTGAAGTTTACAAGAAGACCCTCGGTGTGGTCGGTCTGGGTAAGATCGGCTCCCACGTTGCTACGGTTGCACGGGCAATGGGGATGCAAGTGCTGGCCTATGATCCCTTTCTTTCCAAGGAACGGGCTGAGCAATTAGGCGTTCATCTGGTCGAACTCGATCTGCTGATGCGCGAGTCTGACTACATTACGCTGCACCTGCCCAAGACCCCCGAAACCTACCACATGATCAATGCCGATACGCTGGCGAAGATGAAGCCGACGGCACGGCTGATCAACTGCGCTCGGGGCGGCATTATTGATGAGGCAGCTCTGGCTAAAGCGCTGCAAGAGGGTCAAATTGCTGGAGCCGCACTGGACGTATTTGAGAGCGAACCCCTGGGTGAGTCTGTCCTGCGGGAAGTGGGCCGGGAGATCATCTTGACGCCTCACCTGGGCGCTTCCACTGAAGAAGCGCAGGTAAACGTGGCGATTGATGTGGCCGAGCAAATCCGTGATGTATTGCTGGGCCTGCCGGCTCGCTCGGCGGTCAACATCCCCGGTCTGCGGCCCGAGGTTCTGGAGAAGCTACGTCCTTACATGGATTTGGCAGAAACTCTCGGCAACCTGATCAGCCAGCTTACGGGTGGGCGTGTTGAGAACTTCAACATCCGCTTACAGGGTGAAGTTGCCAATAATGAGAGCCAACCCGTTGTAGTAGCGGGCCTGAAGGGGCTGCTGTCCCATGCTCTGCAAGAGCGCGTTAACTACGTGAACGCCAGCATTGAGGCGAAGGAACGAGGTATCCACGTTACCGAAGTTCGGGATGCCACTACGAAGGATTACACGGGTTCGATTCGGATTTCGGCCGACGGTCCGCTTGGAGAACACACAGTTTCCGGAGCACTGTTGGGAGACAACGAAATTCGTATTACCAGCATCAATGATTTCCCGATTAACGTGCCCCCCAGCCGGTATATGTTATTTACCCTGCATCGTGACATGCCGGGCATTATTGGCCAGTTAGGTTCCCTATTGGGCAACTTTAACGTCAACATTGCCAGCATGCAGGTGGGTCGCAAAATCGTGCGGGGCGACGCGGTCATGGTACTCAGTTTGGATGATCCCTTACCAGAAGGGGTACTCACTGAGATTACTCAACTGGCTGGCATTCGGGATGCTTATACCATTACGCTGCCTGCGTAGGGTTTGGGTAATTTGTTAGAGTCGAGTTCCGGCCTGACACATTGAATTGATGCGTCTCGTATGGGCTCAGGTTGTTTGTCAGGATCATCGCTCGATACTGACAGATCAAATCCAAGGATTTTTTGAGGGGTTAAAGCCCCCTCAAAAAATCCTTAATGGAGGAGTAGCCTAGCCTTAGAAAGCCTATTTTTGAGGCTTAAGGTCAACCTGGCGCAGCCATGATCGAAACACTGGAGGAACTTTGGCGACAAGTTGGTGGGAGATTCGGGTACTCTGTGACCCTGACGCGGAAGACCTGGTTTTCTGGCGGCTGACGGACTTTGGCAGCCAGGGAACTTCCAGTGAAACGGCAGGCCATACCAAGCTGGTACGGGCTTATTTGCCTCAACAGCAAGTCAAGTTATTGGATTTATCCGCTCTAGCCCTGTTACTCAAACAAGATGCTCTGTGTGCCGGGTTGCCGATCCCCGATATGCAATGGCAGATGATTGAGGAGGAGGACTGGTCGAGTACTTGGAAGCAGTATTGGGCACCTCAAGAGGTGGGCGATCGCTTCCTCATTAACCCGGCATGGCTCCCCGAGCCGGAACAAACGGATCGGCTGGTCATTCGCCTCGATCCTGGCTTTGCCTTTGGTACGGGTAGCCACGCCACTACCCAGCTCTGCCTGGAAGCGCTGGAAATGCGGTTAGATGAGTCACCTCGCGATCCCAATGCTAAAGTTGTCATCGCAGATATTGGCTGCGGTTCTGGGATTCTCTCCCTGGGGGCAATCCTGTTGGGGGCCGATTGGGTGTTGGCGGTCGACACCGATCCTTTAGCGATTGAAGCCACTCAGACCAGCCTGGAATTAAATAATCTACCAAGCGATCGCCTGGTTACCACGAAGGGTAGCCTCAGCACCATCTCAGAACTCACCTCAGAACCCGTCGATGGGATTCTCTGCAATATCCTGGCAGAGACAATTGTGGATTTGATTCCGGGATTTGGGGCAATTTCCAAACCAACCACCTGGGGTATTCTCAGCGGCATTTTGCTCGAACAGGTGAAACCGGTTGCAGACACCCTGGAGGAAAACGGTTGGGTTGTTGCAACCCTCTGGCGACGAGGCGAGTGGTGCTGTTTAAATATTCGCCGAACGTAATTTGCATAGTCAATCAAAAGGAGAGAGGCGGGGCTTTGTCCCGCCTCTCTCCTTTTGATTGAGACCAGTTTATTTTTGCAAATGGTTGCGGTCGCGGCTCCAGATGCTAGAGCATGTTTTAGGGCTGACTGAAGGCGTTGTTTTTCGGACGCGAGGCACCCGAAAAACAACAGAGTGAACCTACTGGGCGTAGGCTTCCATCGGTAGGCAGGCACAGACGAGATTGCGATCGCCATAGGCATTATCCACTCGCGCCACCGCAGGCCAGAATTTACCCTCCCGCGTCCAGGCAGTGGGGTAAGCAGCCCGTTCCCGAGAATAGGGGCGTTCCCAAACATCACTCGTCACGACCGCAGCAGGATGGGGCGCATGCTTCAGCAAGTTATCCTGAGCATGGGCCTTGCCCTCCTCGATCTCGCGAATTTCCTCACGAATGGCGATCATTGCATCGCAGAACCGATCTAGCTCCGCTAACGATTCGCTCTCGGTCGGCTCAACCATGATAGTGCCAGCCACCGGCCAAGACATGGTGGGTGGGTGAAAACCATAGTCGATCAGACGCTTCGCTACATCTTCCGCTTCAATACCCGCTGTCTTCTTGAATTGACGCAAGTCCACAATACATTCATGGGCAACGCGACCATTGCGACCCTTGTAAAGGATGGAATAGTGCCCCTCCAGACGCTTGGCAATGTAGTTTGCGTTAAGGATAGCGATTTCGGTAGCGCGGGTTAACCCCTCGCCACCCATTAGGGCAATGTACATCCAGGAAATTGGCAAGATGCTGCTACTTCCCCAGGGAGCTGCGGAGACAGCACCAATACGTTCCTGCCCCTCCAGGGTGACCACAGTATGGCCTGGCAGATAAGGTACCAGGTGAGCAGCGACCCCAATCGGTCCCATACCAGGCCCGCCACCACCATGGGGAATGCAGAAGGTTTTATGCAAGTTGAGATGACAGACATCAGCGCCCAGCTCAGCGGGACGACAGAGGCCGACCTGAGCATTGAGATTGGCCCCATCCATATACACCTGGCCACCGTGAGTGTGGATGATGTCACAGATCTGCTGAATGCCCTCCTCAAATACCCCGTGAGTAGAGGGGTAAGTCACCATCAGCGCAGACAGCTGGGCACTATGCTTTTCTGCCTTGGCTTTCAGGTCAGCCATGTCGATGTTCCCATCGTTATCACAAACAACGGGAACCACCTTCATGCCGGCCATAACCGCACTGGCGGGGTTCGTGCCGTGAGCGGATTCCGGAATCAGACAGACTGTGCGATCGCCATCTCCCCGCTGCTGATGGTACTCCCGAATCACCAGCAAACCCGCATACTCTCCTTGAGAACCCGCATTTGGCTGTAAGGAGATAGCCGCAAACCCGGTAATTTCTGCCAGCCAATCTTCCAGTTGACGGAACATGGTTTGATAGCCCTGAGCCTGATCCAACGGAACAAATGGATGAATTTGCCCAAACTCCGGCCAAGTGATAGGGATCATCTCACTGGTCGCGTTCAGCTTCATGGTGCAAGAGCCCAGCGGAATCATCGCCGTTGCCAGAGACAAATCCTTCATTTGCAGGCGATACATGTAGCGCAGCAATTCCGTCTCAGAGTGATAGCGCTGGAATACGGGATGGGTCAGATAGGGCGATGTACGTTGTAGAGCCACAGGCACCGGGGAGGGACCATATTGCAGGCTGACAGATTTATCAGGGGCAAATAGGTTCAATAGAGCCTGGACATCATCCGGTGTCGTCGTCTCATCCAGGGTAATGGTGAAGGTATCGGAATCAAGATGGCGCAGATTGATGCGGTTTGCGATCGCCCGCTCTCCAATTACCGCCGCCTGCTCGGCCTCCACAGTCACGCGCACCGTGTCAAAAAAGGGTTCCCCCAGGCTATACCCGAAGCTTCGTAACCCTTGAGCCAGGGCAGTTGTTAGCTGGTGAATCCGAGTCGCAATGCGCTTCAGTCCTTCCGGCCCGTGGTACACCGCATACATAGAAGCGATGACAGCCAACAGAACTTGAGCGGTACAAATGTTACTGGTCGCCTTATCCCGCCGGATGTGTTGCTCACGGGTTTGCAGCGCCAAACGCAACGCTGGGTTTCCTAATACATCTTTGGAAACTCCCACGAGACGACCGGGAATCTGTCGCTTGTAGGCTTCACGGGTTGCGAAGTAAGCGGCATGGGGGCCACCATAACCCAGGGGCACTCCAAAACGCTGGGTATTACCCACTACAATGTCGGCACCAAACTCACCGGGGGGCTTCAACAGCGTTAGAGCCAGGAGATCCGCCGCTACGGTGACGAGGGCTCCAGCTGCATGGGCCTGCTCAATCAACGCGGAATAGTCATAGATGCTGCCATCGGTAGCAGGGTATTGCAGCAGCACTCCAAAGATGGACGCATCAACCTCTAATTTCTGGTGATCGCCCACAACTACGTCAATTCCCAAGGGTAAAGCCCGAGTACGAATCACATCAATGGTTTGAGGGTGGCAGGCTTCAGAAACCCAAAAGGTAGTGGCTTTGCCCTTGTTGAGGCCATAGCTCATCGCCATCGCTTCAGCAGCAGCGGTCGCCTCATCGAGGAGGGAGGCGTTCGCGATCGCCATTCCCGTCAAATCCGTCACCAAAGTTTGATAATTCAGCAATGCTTCGAGACGCCCTTGAGCAATTTCCGGTTGATAGGGGGTGTACTGGGTATACCAGCCGGGGTTTTCCAGAATGTTGCGCTGGATAACAGGCGGTGTAATGCAGTTGGCATAGCCCATGCCAATGTAGGAGCGGAAGATCTGGTTTTGGGAGGCGATCGCCTTTAACTCCTGTAGCAATTCTGCTTCACTCCGCCCCGCACCTAGCTTCAGGGGTTGCTTCACCCGCAAACTGGCTGGAACCGTTTGGTCAATCAACTCCGCCAAAGTTGCTACATCCAAAACCTGAAGCATTTGCGCCAACTCAGCTTCCCGTGGCCCCACGTGCCGGGGTACAAAATCATCGGGGGGAGCGAGAGCGCTGGTTTTTGCCCCATTGGTCGCTCCATTGTGATTTGAGGTGCCATTACTAGAGCCCTCATTTCTGACAGCAGGGCTCGCATCCGAGGAGCGTAACTGAGTGGAAAATTCTGAAGACATAGGTGTAGAAGACTGACCTTCGGGTACGGAATCAAGCATCAAGAGAGCATTTCAAGGGGAAGTAGGCGCCTTCGGCTCCACCGCTCACTCGGCGATCGCACCCATAACCCCAGCAGAATAAGCCCAGTTTCAACTCTCTCTCTGACTATTCTGCAACAATTTGCAATAAAACAGCGCAGAGGAAGAACAAGCACCTTTTGAAAAGATGAGAGTGCTTGATCCACATACATTAAAATTAGTTTATATTACTTAATAAGAGTGCTTATAGAAACTCAACATACTTTTGGCGGCATACATCATGATTCAGCGTCTCTCCACTCTGGTTCTGGCCGTATTGCGGCCGAACCTTGTTCCGAATTATGCCTCCCAGGCAGCCTGGTTGATTCTGCGTGTGGTGGCAGGTCTGGTAATGATTCACAACGGATTGGACAAGCTTTCCAATATCGAAAGCTTTGCTGAAGCTTATGTGAAGGTGATTGGGTTGCCGTTTCCCATCTTCTTTAGTTACCTGGCTGGTTATACCGAGCTGCTAGCAGCACCGTTGCTCGCTGTTGGGTTATTGACTCGTCCGGCAGCCTTAGGGTTGTTCTCGACCATGCTGGTCGCGATGTACCACCACATTAAGGTGGCGGGATTCAGCATTCCCTACCTGGAGCTGTCGATGCTGTATGCCGCCTGCTTCCTGGTGTTCCTGATTAATGGAGCCGGTTTGTTTTCCCTGGATGCGTTAGTAGCAGGTTGGTTAAATGCAATGCTACCGACTCATGCCAGCGTAGCGGCCCCGGCAACTGCACCTCAGAAAGCAAATGTAAGGTAATTTTGATCGCTGATAGCATTAGCTATTAAAAAGAGTGGGAGCTTGGCTCCCACTCTTTTTAATACGGAAGAAACCAGGCAAAGTCCTGTTCTTCCCAAATTGAAGTTGGCTTGAGAATTACCAGGTTTTGAGGCGAGAATCATCGACGGGCAACGATAGTACAAGCTCACCTCGCCACAAAATATTAATCTGGTGAGCAATTCTAAGCTGAGCAATAGGTTCTTGTAAGATGGCAGCGGCAGCAGATAGTTCTTCGGCGATTTTGCGATCGCGGCAATCAATTTTTAATACACCCCAACGGCGAAAAACTTTACACCTTTGCAGGTTTTGAATTTGCCGAAGTTGTGGCAGGTCTTCCCGGTAATAATCCAACACTAGCCGAGTAAGTTGCCCATACCAGTTCATATTAATTAGCCCTTCTCACGACTCGACAACGGGAAACAATAACAGCCTCAGCAACAAGTAAAGGGCACATATCCAGAGGTTGTTACAATCCTTTAACACCTCCCAGTTATGCGCTTGCCTATTGCATCCTATGCTTCCATTCAATCGCAGGATTCTGATTCCCTGGCCGTCTTGCAAGAAGATTTAACGACTACAAATTCATTCATTTTTCTTTAGAAAAGCCAGGTTCCTTTCCTCATGGCGATCCCAGAACAAAGTTGAGAAACATGTAAAAACATTAATATTAATAACTTGCAGTGTTTCTTAAAGAAACAACATCATTAAGCTTGCGTTTCAGCCAGCGCACCCATCACAATGCAGCAGCTAGAGCCAACTTGCATCAGTCTTGCGAGGATAGAAAAAGGGATGTTGGAATTGGCGCAGGATGGATAGGAATTTAGCCGTATTGATCTTGTACAAAGTAGAACCCCGATTTTTGAGGAAAGCTTGACTACGCCGAGCTTTCCTCAAAAAATCGGGGTTCTATTAAACTCACAACCCTTAGGATTGCGTCAATTCCCCCAAGCGATGCCCACAACTGGAGCAGAAGCGATCGCCCACCCGCACTGGCTGTCCGCACTGAGGACAAAACTTTCGCATTGGGTCTGGAGTGGAAGCGTTGCCCATTTGCATCTCCATGTCTCCCATCCGCATACGCATGGGATTCATCTGCATCGGCGGCAGGGGTTGCATGGGTGGCAATGGGGCCATGGGAGGCATTGCCCCTGGGACTGAATGGGTGCGCTGCGTTAGGGGTATAACATCTGCTGCTGCCAGGTTGGGTGACGTGTTAAGAGCCTGAACACCACCTGGTTGGATTTGCACATAGGTTTGTCCCGATTCGCCCTCGATTCGCAGGATGAACCCTTGAGGTGTACGAAAAAGAGTGGGAGGCACGGTCCAGAAACCAGTCAGAAAGGCGATCGTCTGGCTCTGCTGTTGGCCAGCGTTACCCTGAAGAGTCGTTAAACGGGTTTGCCCAGCCTCATTGTCCACATAGAGTTGCCACCCTTCGGCTAATGTTGCCCCATATCCCATGACGCCCTCCTTATTTCTGTTAAACGGTGTGAACCGTTGCAACTGCTAAACAAGCCGTTGAGAACCGAAACCTTGATCGTTTGCTCAAGCTCGTACCCAAAATCCGCAGCGCCATTTTTTGGCAAGTATAACAATGCTGAGGGAACGTAAAGGTTTTATGTGAGCACTCTCACACTAGTTCAACTGGGTTTAGGGTTAACTCGCCAGGTATGTTTTGGGACGTAAAATCCTGGATTTCACGTCCCAAAACATACTGGAATCAGCATGGCTGGAAGGGCGATCGCCTACCTACTTAAGCATTACCTGAACAAAGAAACGTAATTCCAACAACGAGAAACACCCCAGGCAATTTTAAGGCCGAATAGTCTTCGCGAAATAGAACGGCGCTGAAAAGAACAGCCAACACCGCCTCCAAACCCTTGAACGAAGCCAGGCTGGATAATATTAAAAGCTGATTGAAAAGCCATGAAAAAGGTATTTTCCGCGTCCTAAAGGCACGGAAAATTACCTTCTTCAATAGGTTCTTAAAAACCGTTTTAAACAGTTAGTTTTCTCACTTTTTAGAACACGGAAATCAACCGTTTCAAACAACTTTTACGGCTCAATTAGGAGAGCTTGAGAACAGCACAAACGGGTTAAAGAAGTAATAAAAATGCGCTGTGCTTTGCCACAGCGCATTTTTCTAGAACGAATTGCGATCGCTCAATTAACGGTCAACAGAACCCATAATGATGTCAATGCTACCGAGAATTGCCACAATGTCTGCGACCTTCACCCCTTTCAGAATGTGGGGCAGAATTTGCAGGTTCACAAAGTCAGCAGCGCGGATCTTGAAGCGCCAGGGGAAGACGTTGTCATCACCAATCACATAGATACCCAACTCACCCTTACCGCTTTCCACACGGACGTAGTTTTCGCCCTTGGGAATCTTAAAGGTGGGAGCAATCTTCTTACCAATGAACTGGTAGTCAAAGGTGTTCCACTCTGACTTGGGACCACCAGCCATGCGCTGGGCTTCCAAGTTCTCGTAGGGACCGCCGGGCAGACCCTTGAGAGCCTGACGAATAATCTTGATGGATTCACGCATTTCACGAATCCGCACCACGTAGCGGGCGAAGCAGTCGCCAGCGGTTTCCCAGTGAACGTCCCAGTCGAAGTCGTCGTAGCACTCGTAGTGGTCAACCTTGCGCAAGTCCCACTGCACGCCAGAGCCACGCAGCATGGGGCCAGATAGACCCCAGTTGATCGCCTGGTCACGGGTAATCGTGCCCACCCCTTCCACACGACGGCGGAAGATGGGGTTGTCGGTGATCAGCTTCTCGTACTCATCCACCTTGGGCAGGAAGTAGTCACAGAAGTCGTAGCACTTATCCACCCAACCATAGGGCAGGTCAGCGGCTACACCGCCAATGCGCCAGTAGTTGTTGTTGACCATGCGATAGCCCGTTGCAGCTTCCCACAGGTCATAGATCAGCTCCCGCTCACGGAAGATGTAGAAGAAAGGAGTTTGAGCACCCACGTCTGCCATGAAGGGGCCAAGCCACAGCAGGTGGTTGGCAATCCGGTTCAGCTCCAACATAATGACGCGGATGTAGCTGGCGCGGCGGGGAATGGGCACATCTGCCAGTTTCTCAATGGCGTTGACCACAACCGCCTCGTTGAACATCCCTTCCGCGTAGTCCCAGCGGCTTACATAGGGGATGTACATGATGGGAGTGCGATTTTCTGCGATCTTCTCCATGCCCCGGTGGAGGTAGCCAATGACAGGTTCGCAGTCGATCACATCTTCGCCGTCCAGGGTCACAATCAGGCGCAACACCCCGTGCATTGACGGGTGGTGTGGCCCCATGTTGAGAACCATGGGTTCGGTTTTAGTTTCGATCATCGGCATAGCGGTGCTCTCTCCTGGTACGTGAAATTCGGGGTAGGGTTAGAAGAATCGAGATTAGCCGGGAGACTGTGCTGGATACTCTTAAGATTATGAAGGATTTTATAGCCTTCTGTAAGCAGTCTGAGGCTTGGGGTCAATTACTTTTCAGTAGTCTATGCATAAGTTTTACTGCATAGATTTTTTTCAATAACTATGCTGCGGTAGGTGGATAGCTAACACAAAGTATCAGAGTCCTGGTTATGCTTTCTGTGCTGTGCATTTGTTGAGAGAGTCCCTTGAGCGATCGCCCCACCCTTCTTGAAGAATCCCCTGAGTTCCACCATATCCCCGTGTTACCGGATGAGGTGATTGCGGGCTTGGCCATTCAGGCCAACGGCCATTATCTGGATGCAACCATAGGCGGCGGTGGGCACAGTCGGCGGATTTTAGAATCGGCTCCCGGAGTCAGGGTAACAGCGCTGGATCAAGACCCGATGGCGCTGGCAGCGGCACAGGAAAATTTAAAGGAGTTTGGCGATCGCGTCCAATTTCACGCCACCAACTTCGCAGACTTCAACCCTGGCAACCAGCGTTTCGACGGCATCCTGGCCGACTTGGGAATTAGCTCTGCCCAGGTGGATCAAGCCCAGCGAGGCTTTAGCTTCCGGCAGACCGCGCCTCTGGATATGCGAATGAACCCCCATCAACCTCTCAGCGCAGCTGACCTGATTAATGAAGAAGATGAGGCAGAGCTAGCGCGGATTTTCTACACCTATGGAGAAGAGCGGCTATCCCGGCGTATGGCCAGGCGCATTGTAGAGCAGCGGCCCTTTGAAACGACCACGGAATTGGCAGAGGCGATCGCCCGCTGTGTGCCTCCCAAATACCGCTATGGCCGCATTCACCCAGCTACCCGAGTTTTTCAGGCCCTCCGCATTGCCGTAAACCGTGAGTTGGAGGTACTGGAGCACCTTCTACAAACCGCGCCTAATTGGCTCAAGCCAGAAGGCCGGATTGCCATCATCAGCTTCCATAGCTTGGAGGATCGACTGGTAAAGCACGGCTTCCGCAATCATCCAGAGCTGACGGTCATTACGAAGAAACCGATTGAGGCTCAAGAGGCCGAGTTAGAGGCAAATCCGAGAGCGCGATCGGCCAAGCTTCGCATCGCCGCCAAAAAGAATAACGAATCATAAACGTTCATCCGCAAGGGTAGGAAAGGGTTTAGCAGATCACCTTCGCCTGTGATGTTAACCTCCCGGCAAAACCTGCCCTCGCTGTAGTTGTAGGCGATCGCAAGCAAGGGCGGGTTGGAAAAATAATTCTGGATGTGATGCAAAAATAAGGCCAAAACCCGCCCCTACAAGCGTTGTCAGGCATCGCAAGGACGTTTCAAGGATTAAGGAGCAGGACTAGGCGCAGCGGGCGTCACCTGGCAAGGTTGAGCCTGGCAGTTATTGATATACAGCTGTTCTACATAGGGCTGTTGCCAACTTGGCGGGATTTCGATGAGATCTCGTGCCCCAGTGATTCCCTGAAAAATGAAGAACAAAAGGGCAACACAGTTCAGCAGCGCATGAGCCTTTCGCCAACCGTTAGAGCGATCCTTGTAAATATCGGGTATGGTCGCCAGCGAAAAAATCATCAGCATCGTGGCTCCCATCCCGAAGTAGAAATGGGACACATACCACTCATAATCACGCCGGAAGACGAGGGGGTAAAGGTTGCCATCCCCAGCTTGAAATTTCTGGAAACCAATAATAATCACCCCCATGCCGCAAAGAGTCGCGAACACTGCTCGCCATAACGGAGTTCGGGCACGATACAGCATCACGAGAGAGGCGATCGTGGCAACAAAAAACAGCAGAATCAGGAAGAAGCGCGTGGAGTTAGCCGCCCAATTTTGGGAATCGAAGATCAGCTTTTTCACAATGGGCTGTGCCATTCCTAGCAGGGCAATTCCCACCACCGAGGCGCTTAACCATTTTCCTAACTTCAAATGCTCAGAACCGACCACTGGAGGAATTTTGCTTTTGCCATCTGCCTGAGCTTGCAGCCGCCGTTGGCGCGTCTGCCAGGCATAGTAAACAGCAATGCCGATTAACGGAAATACATAGAAGGCGGCGATCGCCGGATGCAGAATGGTTGCCAAATCCTTCGCACTCATGGACGGTCTCCCTGTAAGAGCGGTATAACCAATACGAACAAAGTCAGGAAATGGATTGCTCAAATTTCAACCCATTTGAACGCAACCATTAGGGATTAAAGTCACGCAGATTTTACCGTCAAAACCCGAGAGCAACCTGAGAACTGTAGCAACATGCAATGTGCGGGATGAAAACCGCAATTCCCTCCCAGAAAGAGGCTCAACCGATCCCCCGTTTCCCCCTCACTTCGGGCTAGGATAGAAGCATGGTAAGCACTGTCGAAGTTCTAGGGGTTCCCCACGCATACGAGTTGACGTCCCCTGCCAAAACGCCTCCGGTTTTGGTGTTCGTTCACGGTTGGCTTCTGAGCCGCGCCTACTGGCAACCGTTAATCCAACAGCTTTCCCCCTATTACCAATGCCTCACTTACGACCTACGGGGCTTCGGAGATTCCCAGACTTCTCGGCAGGTTCGCGTTGCCCGGCTCTCTCCAGCAGCCCAGGTAGCCGCCTCTCCCTCGCGTCCCTCATCTCCAGCGACGCTCCCCCTTGAGCAAGGCGTTTCTACCGAAACACTCAATACAGAAATTTCCTCAGGGCGCTATACCCCTGCTGACTATGCCCATGATCTCGAAATTCTGTTAGAGAAGCTGAATCTTTCCAATGTATGGCTTGTAGGGCATTCCCTGGGGGGCAGCATTTCGCTTTGGGCAGCGGATCAGATGGGCGATCGCGTCAAAGGGGTCATCTGCGTCAACTCTGGCGGTGGCATTTATCTCAAAGAGGAATTTGAGCGATTCCGGGCCGCTGGGGAGCAATTGGTTAGACTGCGCCCTCGCTGGCTTTGCTACTTGCCGCTGCTTGACCGCATGATGGCCTGGATGAATGTGGCCCGACCGCTTCCCCGCTCCTGGGGGCGACGGCGACTTGTAGACTGGACAGCAGCTGACCCTGAAGCTGCCTTAGGTGCCCTGCTTGATTCCACCACTGAGGAAGAAGTCCATCGCTTACCTCAAGTGGTTTCCCGCCTCAAGCAACCCGTGTATTTCCTCACAGGGCAGCAGGATACCGTGATGGAGCCTCAATATGTGCAGCATCTCGCCAGTTTCCACTCACTCTTTCACAACAACGCAAACAATGTGATCGAGATTCCGGATTGCGGTCACCTGGCTATGTTGGAGCAGACTGATTACGTCAGCCAGATCATCCTGGACATTTTGCAGAAGCATAGCGATAGTCTTCCAACCTCTGCATAGGTTTGAAGATAATTTGATGTGGCAAGCTTCGCAGGCCGTATCAAACCCTCAAAGGACGCTTGGCGAACTACTTAGATAACCTGAGTTCGGGTTAAGGGCGTTTTCGAGTGCCGCGCGTTGCGCGGCACTCGAAAACGCTCATTTTGGCGTGCGCAAAACGCACGCCAAAATGAGCACTTCAGCTTATCCCGAGCTGAGGTTAGATAGGGTCGGTAACCCTACAGGTTTAGAATCAGGTGATGCTTGAAAAGCCACATGATACGGGGCTTTTCAAGCATCACCTGTGTTAACTGAATTACGTCAGGCTATACAACTCCATAACTTTCGACAAGGGCATCCGGGATTGTGCTCCCAGGGCTAGTGTTGACCGGTGCCCCCGGTTCAGGTGATCAGCAGCGGCGCAGGCAATCATGGCCGCGTTGTCCGTACAAAACTTGAGCGGTGGGAAAAATGCCCGCAAATTGCGAGCCTCAGCAGCAGCCGTTAGATGTTCTCGCAGCCCACGGTTAGCGGCGACGCCACCCCCGACCACAATGGTGGTGAGACCATAGTCGAGAGCACAGGCGATCGCCCGCTTCGTCAACGCCCGTGCCACTGTTGCTTGAAAACTGGCAGCCAGGTCTGCAACGGGAATTGGTTCGGGACGTTGCTGCAACGTTTGAGTCAAGCGCAGCACCGCTGTCTTCAGGCCGCTGAAGCTGGAGTCATAGGGATGAAATCCACCACCTGGCAGGGAAATTTGCCCCTCGGGCAAGGGAAATGCCTGGGCATTACCCTCCTGGGCCAAGCGATCGATCACAGGGCCACCGGGATAACCCAAATCCAGCAAGCGGGCCACCTTGTCGAAGGCCTCCCCCGCTGCATCGTCGCGGGTTTCTCCTAAGGTTTCGTAATGGCCGCAATCTTTGACATAGATCAGACTGGTGTGGCCACCCGACACCAGAAGGCAGAGAAATGGCGGTTGCAGGTCTGGAGCGGCCAGGTAACTGGCATAGATATGACCTTCTAAATGATGAACTCCAAGAAACGGCTTCTCGTGCAAGAGAGCCAGGGTTTTCGCGGCAGTTAAACCCACCATCAATGCCCCTACCAATCCCGGAGCACAGGTAGCGGCAATCCCATCAATGGCATCCCACCCTTCACCAAATTCCTCTAAAGCCTGGGCGATCGCCCCATTCACCGTCTCCAAATGTTGCCGTGATGCCACCTCCGGCACAACACCGCCATAGGGCTGATGCACCGCGATTTGAGAGGCAACCACATTGCTGAGGATGCAGCGATTGCGCACCACAGCCACAGCAGTTTCATCACAACTGGTTTCAATTGCCAAAACGGTCGCCATCTACTCTTAACCCTGCTCTACAAAATCGGTCAAAATTTACAAAACTACATAGAAGAGCATGAAACAAAAATCGTTACAAAGCTCTCTATTCCGCAGTCAAAAACTCAATTAACAATCTTGAATGAGTGCCAAGGAAGAATAGCCAAAAGCTCTCTGGGCAAGGTTTTGGAGCGTTACATAGCGATCGCCATCTAAGCAGCCCATACCACTTTTTGGTCTCTATTTTCATCAAGATGCAACTTCTAAAAGCTTAACGTTAAGCTGAATCCCTGGCAGAGTATGATTACCCTGAAGTTTGAATGGGCTTCATACAAACAACTTAATTTTTTCTACAAAAAACTTAGCTTTTTGTAACAAAGGGAAACAATTCCATGCGCAAATTGTTTGCTCTTGCTCTGGCAGTGGTTCTTTGGATTGGAATCGTGCCTCCAGCTTCAGCCTACAACCTAACCACCTGTGCTGATACCCCAGCCTTCCAGGCTCGGGCATCCAAGGCAGTTACCCCTCAGACCAAACTGCGGTTTGAGCGTTACTCTCAAGTTCTCTGCGGCGAAGAAGATGGGTTGCCTCATCTGATCGTTGACGGCAGCTTGAATCACCTGGGTGAGTTCATTATCCCCAGCATTCTGTTCCTGTACATTGCAGGATTGATTGGCTGGTCCGGCCGCACTTACCTGAATTCCCCTCGGCGTGGGACAAGCCCCGAGATGGATGAAATCATCATTGATGTACCCAAAGCACTGGGTATTATCGCCTCCAGCTTTCTCTGGCCCCTTGCAGCTCTGCGAGAGTTCACCACAGGTAAGCTGACGGCTGCCGATAACGAGATTCCGGTCTCGCCTCGCTAGGGGCTGGCCTTTTTGGCTAAATTCTCCTGATTTTTCGTTGTCGTCCTTGTCCGATACTGTGGAGCACGAACTATGCAATACTTCGTCAAATACCTATCTACAGCCCCAGTTCTGGCTACAGTTACTGTGGTCGTTCTCGCCAGCCTGCTGATTGAGATCAACCGCTTGTTCCCAGATTTGCTGTTTGCACCCATTCCCTAGTTTTCTAGGAATGGTTTTCCTGGGGGTATCATGCCCCCTTTTTCCATACGCGGTTTCCATAGTTAAGGGTGTGATGCAATGCGTCACACCCTTAACTTTTGCCCCAAGAGCGACAGAATGCCCGTTATAGCCTGACACGACCTGGTCAGAACCGTTTTTTGAGAAGCCACATGAAGGCTCGGCTTCTCAAAAATTCAACGTCCTGAATCTGAGCGCACTGCGCTATCCAAGGAGATGTCATAGCTCAGAGGGTCGCTGTTCAAGGCGAACATCGCTGAAAAACCACCGAGACATTATTTGCAGGCATTGAAACGACCTGAATCCGCTTCAGACCATTCTCTTCAGCGACTGCTGTAACAGACTCTAGATCGCGCACGCCCCAGTCTGGATCTCGCATCCGTAGGGATTGGTCGAAGGCCTCGTTGCTGGGAGCCGCATGCTGACCATTCAGCTTAAAAGGGCCATAGAGGTAGAGGATGCCACCAGATGGCAGAATCCGCCCGGCTCCAGCCATCAGCCCTAAACAGGCCGCCCAGGGCGCGATGTGAATCATGTTGATATTCACGATCGCCCGCACTGGATACTGTTGCAGATCCACCCCTGCAAACCCCTCCTCCAGCGGCCAGAGCGGTTCCTGTGCATTCAGGGCGATCGGGGGGTGCAGGTTATCGGCGGGGCACTCTCGCTGCCAGGCAGCAATACTGGCACGGGCATTCGGGTCTGGATCCGAAGGAAGCCATTGGCGAGGCCGTAGTAAGGGCGCGAAGAATATCGCGTGCTCTCCTGTACCACTGGAAATTTCTAGAACAGTTCCATCCGCCGGAAGAACCTGGCGCAGGACTTCTAAAATGGGTTCACGGTTGCGCTGGGTTGCAGGGGCGTAAAGGCGAGCGTCGGGCGTGGGCATAAGGGCAGGGGAGCAGAGGAACGGGGGGCCTGTGTTGAACTGGGTAGTCTGAGTTGTTTGGGTAGCGATTGCCCAAAATATCCCTAGTAGGCTACGGCCTAAGTTCGTTGCCTATTTTTTGTGGTGGGGTGCTTCGCACCCCACCACAAAAAATAGGTTGTACACTTCTGCCCCAGCCTACTAGGCATCACTACTCTCCTACTCCTCACCCTCTTTAACAACATACTGAGCAGCCTTCTGAGGTTCTCCCCAGATGATGGTTTCCTGTTTGTACAGTGCCATGCCTGGCTTCGCGCCTTTTGGTTTGAAAACGTAGCGGGGAGCCGTGTAAACCACAGGTACCTGCTCGCTCTGGGCAGCACGGCTATGGTAAGCCGCAACGTTAGCGGTGAACTGGAGATCGACATCATCAGGGGCAGCCCCGGCCGGAAGGCGCAGCAGCACGTGACTACCCGGAATTTCCTGGCTGTGAAACCAGAGATCGTAGTCGGTTGCTAAACGGAAGGTGAGTTGATCGTTCTGGCGGTTGTTGCGGCCTACCCAAACTTCAAAGCCGCTGGGGGTGCGATAGCGGCGGAAGGAAGTCGTTTCTTCGGGGGTGGAACTACGACGGCCATCGGTCGCTTCCAGGTAGCCTTGCTGGATCAGCTCCTCGCGAATCTCCAGGAGCGAATCCAGGTCATCAGGCGCGGTGTAGTGTTGGAACTGGGCGATCGCCACCTGAATCTGCTCCAGATAGGCGATCTCACTCTGTACCTCCTGTAACAGAGGCTCGATGGCCTGGCGCGATCGCTTCAATTTCTGATGCTTCTTGTAAAACGCCTGAGCGTTTTGAACGGCGTTCTTTTCAGGGTCCAGGGAAATTGTTACAGGCTCTCCAGTCGCAAAGTCTGACAGAGTGATACTGTTCATCCCCACCTGCCACTCATGCAGGTTCGCCATCAACAGATCAGCCCGTTCTTTAAAGCGATCGGCCTGGTCCGACTGACTCAATCGCGACTGAAAATCTTCAGCTTTGACATATAACTTTTTCAACAAGCTGAGCAGGCGCTGATCCAATTGATGCCGTAGTTGCTCAAATTCTCGGCGGTTGAGTTGTTCTCGGTAATAGCTACTAACAACGGTTTGGAGGTCTGAGGCCACAGCCGTCATACCCCATCCTAAAACGGTGTAGCCACTCGGCGTCCATCCCGGTTGGAAGGACTCAGCTTCAAGGGCATGTAGCCATTCCTGCCAGACTTCGTAGAGGCGCAACCACTCGGCATCGGTAACTTGATCGGTAGGTTGCTCGGGATTAATTTGAGCGCGATCGCCCATTCCCCGAATCAGGACAGAACTCATCCCCCGGTAATTCTCTTGCAACGCTCGCCGCAAGGGTTTGGGCACCAACGCCACCCGTTCTCGCCAGGATTCTAACGATTCAGCCGTATTAGGGATCGTTTCGGTCAGAGCAGGGGGAAACTCGTAAGGTTGCCCAGTTTGTAACGGACGCACACTGGATTGCTGAGCGCTCACCTGGTGAGCCACGGTGACAATCTGCCCTTCTGCGGTGGTCAGAATCACGTTGCTGTACTTGTTCATCACCTCCACGTAGAGGCGCCATAACGGCGGGTCACCGGGACGACGGGCAAATTGAAGATCCAACGCACGTTCCCAGGGGGCGATCGCCTCAATCGCCACCAGAGCTAACCCATTGAGCTGGTGACGTAGCTGCTGACTGAAGGTAAACGTATCCGGGGTACGGGGGGGAGCTTCATCGATACAGAGGCGGGCGGCCTGGGGATGCCAGGACACAGTTAGCCATCCTCGTCGGTTCAGGGTTCTCAGGCCGAGGGCCAGGGTGTGGCGATCGCGCTGGTATACCTGCTCCAGGCGGGCCGGGAGCCAATGCGATCGCAAATCGGCGCAAATCGCCCTCAGGGTGGTGAAGTCAACGGGCTGCACTTTTATTTCACTTGTGAGTCAAAAATTAAACCGATACCATGACACTAAGGCTTTATGGGATCTTTGCCGATTTTTAGGGCATTTTATGGATATACGGCTGATCAATATCGGTTTCGGCAATATTGTTTCTGCGAACCGGGTCATCGCTATTGTGAGCCCCGAGTCTGCCCCCATCAAGCGTATCATCAGTGATGCTCGTGATCGGGGCCAGTTGATTGATGCAACCTACGGTCGTCGTACCCGCGCCGTAATTGTGACAGACTCTGGACATGTTGTGCTGTCAGCCATCCAACCAGAAACCGTTGCCAATCGTTTCCTGGTCAGCAAAGAAATTCATGGAGAAGAATAAGTAGAAACCAGTGGGCGATCGACCCAACCATCCTGCGATACGATAGTAATCTTCATTACACATGCGATAGAGGGCCAATGGGTAGAGGCAAGCTGATCGTTTTAACGGGACCCAGTGGGGTTGGCAAAGGTACGCTACTAAAAGCATTGATGCGCCGCCATCCTGACTTTTTTCTTTCGACATCCTGTACCACTCGCAGTCCTCGCTTGGGGGAAGTGGATGGTGAGCACTATCATTTTCTGAGCCGCCCCCAATTTCTACAGCTTGTTGAACAGGGCGAACTGTTGGAACGGGCTGAGTTTGCCGGAAATTTCTACGGAACGCCCCGACGCCCGGTAGCTGATCAAATTGCCCAGGGTAAAACGGTAATTCTCGAGATCGAGCTAGAGGGCGCCCGCCAAATTCGCGAGTCGTTTCCCGAGGCCATGCGAATTTTTGTGCTCCCCCCTTCTATGGAGGAGTTGGAGCAGCGTTTGCGTGCCCGTGCTCAGGATTCAGAAGAAGCGATCGCTCGTCGGCTCGCTCGCGCCAAGGTGGAATTAGAAGCGGTCAATGAATTTGACATCCATGTCGTCAATGGCGACCTGGACGTAGCGCTCAAGCAGATTGAGTCAGCCCTCTCCCTCCCCATGCCTGTCTAACTGAATTAGCTGTTTTCTATAGTTAAACAACCTGAGTTTGGGTAATGGACTTTTTTTGAGGGGCGCGCCTTGCACGCCCCCAAAAAAAGCCCATTTTGTTGTGTACAAAGCGTATGACAAAATGGCACTTAGGCCTATCCAGAATTGGGATTAAATCAACTGTTTTGTAAGGTGAGTATCTTGCCTACTCATCTCACAAAACACTCAGAAAAAACGAGAATTACTATTAGAAGAGAGAAACTTTTAGTTTCTCTCTTCTAATAGTAATTAGCTACCTGCACTGTTGAAGTTAATCCTCAGGTTATCGTCATTGGCTTGTAATTCGGCAGCCAGTAACTCGAGTTGTTTTTTCTCGCGTTTAAGGCTTTCCTCCACCTGTTGAATCTGATCCTGACGGGCTTCCATTTCAAGGGCACGCCGCGCCAGTTCTTGACTTTTAAGAGTGAGGGATTGTCGCCACTGTTCTGCCCGTTCAGCCTCTTCCTGCAATTGTTTGGGAGAAATTCCGACGGTCAAATATTGTTCTAGAAATTCTAGAAGCCAATCTTTTGCATCAATGATGCATTCAATTTTTTGAGAGCCCGTCAGGTGAAGCAGGACAAGCATCCCTTCACCCAAGGAAACAGCTTTATCCGAGAAGATATAGGCTTCTTCAGCCAATCTTACCCAGGTATACTCAGTCTTCTGAACGGCGAGTAGCTGGAACTTCGCCGTCCCTTGTGGGTCTTTGCTGACGACCTGAGCCAGATACTTCATCTGAAGGCGATGACAACTCGAAAGGTCTTAAAGGTAAAGTATATCGTTCACTCTTGTGGAGATTTCAGGAAACCATATCTTATTTCCATGAAGATTTCATGGGTTCTCCGTAAAATAACGACTCCGATCATGAGTGCCTTATTAGCCTAGCCGAGATTCTGCAATCTGTCACAAGGATATGTACCAGTCCAGCAATTTTCATCCTGGAATCCAGCCCGAAAACCGCTCGTCTAGGGCGAACGTTTTTTGAGCTTCCAATCCGAGAGTTCGTGCCCTAAGGACATACACTCTCGGATTGGAAGCTCAAAATGAGAATTACTGGTAACCGGCAGGAAGGCGCTAAAAAGATGGGAGGTGGCGCTCAGCACCACCTCCCATCTTTGAATAAGGCTCTACTGCAACTGTTGCAGGCGATCGCGCAAAATTTCGGCCTGCTTCTGGGCTTCTGCCAGGGCATCGCGAGCGGTCTGCACCACGTCTTCGGGGGCACGGGCCACGAAGTTTTGGTTGGAGAGGCGATCGCTCAAGGATTTGGCTTCCCCTTCCACCTTGGCCAGGTCACGCTCCAATTTGCTGCGTAATGCTACCAGATCAACTACTCCTGCTAGAGGCAACAGCACTTGCACGGTGCCAACTACACCCACCAACATTTGTTCCGTCTCTGGCTCAGGGGCCACTTCAGGAACCACCTCAACCTTGGCTGGAAGGGGAGCAGGGGGCGTCTCTGTAGCCGGCAGACTAGCCACCGATTTAGGCTCCTTAATCCAGCCTTCCATGGTATCCAGCAATTCCTGCCGCCCTTCGGAAATGACCAGATAGCGCAGGGTAAACCAACCGGCGTAGCCTAAGCCCACCAGTTTGAAGAACGGCCGCAGAATGGCAATACTATCAATGGCCTGGAAGACATTAATGCCGATACGAAGTCCTAGAAGAAGCAGATACAGCAGCCCCAGACTCAGCAGAGGCTTGCGGAATGACTTGAGAGTATCCCAGGAGATGCGATCGGTCCAATTGGTTAGGGAACTGACATCCAAGCTAGGAGTGGACGGGGTGGAGGCGATCGCTCCTGCCTCACTGGCGGGAAGTTCTGGCTCTTCGACGATCAGTTCACCCACCTTTGCCAGATCTTTGATGTAAAACTGTGCTGCGGAGAGAATCAGGCGTTCCTTCAAGTCTTCACTTCGCAGGATCGTCTTCACCTTTGCCCCGGGCTTCACATCGGCTTCGGCTCGTAAGTTGCGAATCGTACGAATGGTCCCGATTACCAGATCAAACTGAGTTTCCAGTTCCGGATTAATAAAGGTCGCGTTGGCTTCAGGGTAGGCTTGCAGCGCCAGTACCCGCTTGCTCTCCGACTGGGTCAGGGTCTGCCATACCTCTTCTGTAATGTGAGGCATAAAGGGATGCAGTAAGCGCAGGGTGCCCTCCAGCACATAGGCCAGGGTTTGTTGAGCAATCAGACGAGAGGGGTCTTCTTTCTGCTGCAGGCGGGATTTTGCCAACTCAATGTACCAATCGCAGAAATCTCCCCAGATGAACTCGTACAGCCCCTTAGCCGCTTCTCCAAGACCAAAGTTGTCGGTGTAGGTGCGAGTCTGCTGCACCACCTGGTGGTAGCGGGAGAGAATCCAGCGATCGGCCAACTCCAGATCTTCAAGGGCAGGTTCGCCTAATTGCTCGGGCGTCTTACCATCCAGATTCATCAACACGAAGCGGGAGGCATTCCACAGCTTGTTGGTGAAGTTTCGGGAAGCTTCGACGGATTCTGACTCATCCGTTTTGCGGTTATAAGCCAGGCGAATATCCTGCCCAGCTCCGGCAACCTCGCGAATCAAGGTGTAGCGCAGGGCGTCTGTGCCGTACTTGTTGATCAGCAGCAACGGGTCAATGCCGTTGTTGGCCGACTTGGACATCTTCTTGTTGTTTTCATCCCGCACCAGACCGTGAATGTAAACCGTCTTGAAGGGCATCTTGCCGGTGAAGTGCCCCGCCATCATGGTCATTCGGGCTACCCAGAAGAAGATGATGTCAAACCCGGTTACCAGGGTGGTGGTGGGGTAGTAGCGCGCCAGATCAGGGGTGTCGTTGGGCCAACCCATTGTGGAGAAAGGCCACAGCCCTGATGAGAACCAGGTATCGAGTACATCGGGGTCTTGCTGAATTTCAACAGAGCTACCAAACTTCGCTTCTAGCCGGGTCCGGGCTTCTGCTTCCGACATGGCCACAACAAAGGGGGTGTTGTCGGTAATCTCACCGCCCGTTTCACTGACGGCATACCAGGCGGGAATTTGATGCCCCCACCAGAGTTGCCGAGAAATACACCAATCCCGCAGGCTCACCAGCCAGTCACGGTACACCTTCGTCCACCGTTCGGGCACGAAAATGGGGTCGTTCTGGTTATCCAGGAAGTTCAGTGCATTGTCGGCCAGGGGGCGGATCTTGACGAACCACTGAGTCGAGAGGAGGGGTTCGACGGGAACTTTGCCGCGATCGCTATAAGGCACCGTGTGCTTATAATCCTCCACCCGCACCAGGAACCCATCGGCTTCCAGACGCTCCACGACCTTCTTGCGAGCCACAAACCGATCGAGCCCCTGGAATTCTGCAGCGACATTCTCGTTCAGAGTGCCGTCCTTGTTCAGGATGTTGATCATGGGTAGGTCGTGACGCTTGCCCATCTCAAAGTCGTTGGGATCGTGGGCAGGAGTCACTTTGACGCAACCCGTTCCGAAGCTGGCGTCGACATACTCGTCAGCGATGATTGGAATTTCTCGCTGCATGATGGGCAGCATCAGGGTTTTGCCCACGAGGTCTTTGTAACGCTCATCATCCGGGTTGACGGCTACAGCCGTATCCCCCAGCATCGTCTCGGGCCGAGTAGTGGCGACCTCCACAAAGCCAGAGCCATCGGTGAGTGGGTAGCGGAAGTGCCAGAGGTTGCCGTTCACCTCTGTGTTTTCGACCTCCAGGTCAGACACAGCGGATTGGGTGGCAGGGCACCAATTCACCATGTAGTTGCCGCGATAAATCAGCTCTTCCTCATAAAGCTGATTGAAGGCATACAGCACCGCATCAGACAGCCCCTCGTCCATAGTGAAGCGCTCGCGGCTCCAGTCGGCCGAGACTCCCAGACGACGTAGCTGGTTGACAATAGTGCTACCCGATTCTTCTTTCCATTCCCAGGCTCGCTTCAGGAAGGCTTCACGGCCTACATCAGCACGGGTTTTCCCCTGGCTCCGCAATTCGCGCTCCAGAATGGTTTGAACAGCGATGCTGGCATGGTCAGTACCCGGCAGCCAAAGAGTGTTACGCCCGATCATGCGGTGGTAACGCACAAGGGTATCAATCAGGGCGTTTTCAAAGGCGTGCCCCATGTGCAAGCTGCCCGTCACATTGGGGGGAGGAATGACGACACAGTAGGGTTCCCCAGGGGCGTTGGGATCGGCCTTGAAGACTTGGTGTTCGTCCCAAAATGCCTGCCATTTGCTTTCGGTTTCAGCCGGATTGTATTGGCTGGGGAGGGTAGGGAGGGTTGCCGTCATTGGTTTATGGGAATGCGACTCAATTAAGAAAAGTTACCTCGATTTTGCCACGTCGAGTGGGGGGTTGGTGGATTTAGTTGTGGGTGGGGTACTCTGCACCCCACCCACAACTAAATGCGTAGGTCCTTAAAAGACAGAGCCCGCCACAATGTAGGGGGCTCTGTCTTCGTAAATCCTGAGGCGTTACAAAAAGCGCAACCTCTTCAAACTTTTTAGTCCCGAATGGCATCGTAGAGCTATGGAAAAAGTTTCTTTCCTGGGATGAAATCACAGAAATAAGCGCCCATAGAGATGGCTGGAGGTGAGCAGATGCGACAATTGCAACGCACGAAACAGGTTTTGCTGAGTAGCCTGGTATTAGTGGGCTTATTGGGATGTGCCATGACCGGAGGTTGGGCGGAAGGGGTGGGACGATCGCCCTCTCAAAATCCAGAAGTTAGCCAGCGTGTAGCACCCGAGAATTTGCCAGCGCTAGACGATCGCCTGGTGGCTTCGCAAAATGCCTTTGGCTTCAAGCTGTTCTCCCAGGTGATGCAGCAGGCGGACGGGCAGAATGTGATGATTTCGCCATCGAGTGTGGCGATCGCTCTCTCCATGACCTACAACGGGGCCAGTGGCGAAACCCAGCAGGCCATGGCCAGAGTCCTGGAGCTTCAGGGCATGAGCTTGGAAGACCTGAATCAGGCCAATGCGGCCCTTGACACAATTCTGGAAAACGCAGATCCAGACGTCAAAATTGGGATTGCTAATTCCCTCTGGGGTCGAGAAGACTTTACCTTCAACCCCGACTTTTTGCAGCGTAATCAAGACTACTACCGGGCCGAAGTGCAATCGATGGATTTTGCCGACCCCAACGCCACAGACACTATCAACGAGTGGGTCAGCGACAGTACCGAGGGCAAAATTCCCAAGATTGTGGAGCAAATTCGCCCAGAGGAAGTCCTGTTCTTAGTCAACGCTGTGTACTTCAAGGGCACCTGGACAGACCCCTTCAGCCGCCGCCAGACCCAACGACAACCCTTCTACCGGGCTGATGGTAGCCAGATGACCGTACCCATGATGACCAAGAACGGAGAGTTCCGCTATCTTCAAACAGACCAATTCCAGGGCATTCATCTTCCTTATGGCGATGGTCGACTCAGCATGGTTGTATTGCTGCCCCGCGACGGTTCCAGCCTGGAGGCTCTGCAACAATCCCTCACCCCTCAAAACTGGCAGACCTGGATGAACCGCTTCGCCCAGCAACCGGGCATGATCCAACTCCCTCGCTTTGAGAGTGAGTTTGGGACAGGTCTCAACGACGCCCTCACAGCTCTGGGTATGGACGTCGCCTTTGACCCCGATGCGGCTGACTTCTCAGGTATGGGTGACGCCCAGCTCTACATCAGTGATGTGCAGCACAAGACCTATATTAAAGTTGATGAAGAAGGCACCGAAGCCGCTGCCGCCACTTCCGTTGGCATTGGCGTCACCTCGCTCCCCGTGAACCCGCCTTTCCGCATGGTGTGCGATCGCCCCTTCCTCTACGCGATTCAAGACAACGAGACAGGCGCCATCCTGTTTATGGGCGTGATGATGAATCCGTCTGGCAGTTGATCCAATGGGGTTGATACAGTGGGATGGAGGGGTGTCTTACAACACCCCTCCATCCCACACTGACAGGTTTTATGCCCTCCTACGACGACCCCTACGATCCCAAAGCACTCAGGCGTATTCGTTTCTATGTCTATCTTCTGCCGGTGATTGGCGTATTTCCGGCGGGGTGGCAGCTGGCGCAACGGAAGGGCGATCGCCAGGAGCGGATGATTTGCCGGATGGCCGTCACTATCGGTCTGTGCTGGCTATTGTTCTACCTGCTGTCGGGGACGGGGGCTCACAATACTCAATCCCTCTGGTTGTGGATTGTCAACACCATGACCACCTCTAGCTATTTCCTGATCAACTTCTGGCTCATGCTGCGGGTGTGGCAGCGGAAGTCAGTGCACCTGCCGGGAGTGAGTGAGTTGAGCGATCGCCTTCCCTAGATCGTTGCTGCCCATCGTATACAGTTTCTTTTGACAGTTGCTTATCGACCACAAAAACCTCAATCTCGAAAAAGCCCATTTTGGCGTTCGCTCCGCGCACACCAAAATGGGCTTTTTCGAGGGACAAGCTTTGTGGAACCCCCTCTCTAAACGGTAGGTTTTGGGATAGATATCAGGCAAGTGACAGGAGTTTCTATGCCTGTGGACTTACAATACTTCTCTGTATCAATCTCTGTATCAATAAGTTTCCAGTAAATTCGCCCAGTACTTGACAGAAATACGGACGCAAAACCCGAAAACCTTGCTACCATGCAGCATGAGTCAGTGCTCCGGCCACAACCGTAGCTCCAGGGATCGAAAATTTCCCGGAATTTTCGCCCTGTGAGCCGAAGGGAGAGGAGGAGATCGTTTCCTCAAACCATTTCTGCTCTCTCTGATTCATGAGCCTTTTGATAGACTCATCAGGGGAGTCAGGTCTGCCCATCTGAGGTAGCTTCCCAAAGCTAGAACAACGATCCGCATTGGTGTTGGACTCCTGTTGAGGAAACCCGTGGTTAAACCCAAAATTCATAACTGGTTAGCGCCTACTAATGGGCGCGCAAAATCATCCAAACGTGGCCGTCGAGTTTGGTTCTCTTTGGGTTTAGCCAGTGTCGCCATTGCTTCCGCAGGGGCAGGAGCAATGTTAGCCGTATCTCTCACCAGCACACCCCTCCTCCAAAGCCATCTCAGCGCTAGAGAAGCACAAGTTTTTGAACAGGAAGACATTTCCAGCGGCGCCAACTTCCGTTTTCCGCAGCTGACGCGTCCGGTCAACATTCTGGTTTTAGGAGTGAAAGTTCTGAGCTCCGACGTGAGCGACCCACCTCCTGATGTGGAAGAGTTGGGCTATCACGCCCTGGTCAATTCCTTTGAAGGGTTGTCGGATACAATGCTGCTGATTCGTTTTAACCCCGAGGGCCAACGGCTGGTCGTGTTATCCATCCCACGCGATACGCGTACCTATGTGGAGGGCGTTGGAACCACCAAGCTCAACGAAGCAAACGCCTACGGTGGCGCTGCCCTCTCGGCAACAGCAGTTCAGGATTTATTGGGAGATGTCCCCATCGATCGCTATGTGCGGATTAACGTGCAGGGTGTCGAGAAGCTGATTGATGCGCTGGGTGGGGTTAATCTCTACGTGCCCCATGATATGAAGTACACCGATGAGAGCCAGCACCTCTACATCAATCTGAAACAAGGGGAGCAGCATCTCAATGGCAATAAGGCGCTGCAATTTCTCCGCTTCCGGTATGACCAATATGGCGATATTGGGCGAGTGCAACGGCAACAGCAATTTATGCGAGCGTTAGTGGAGCAGGCGCTGACCCCAACCACACTCACTCGAATTCCGCAAATCTTGTCTGTCATTCAAGACAACGTTGATACCAATTTGAATGTAGAAGAATTGGTCGCTCTAATGGGCTTCGCATCCCAGATGGAGCGTTCTAGTGTACAAATGTTGATGCTACCGGGAGATTTCAGCGGCAACGGTGAGTATGAAGTCAGCTACTGGCTGCCCAATGAGAACCGTATCAGCGAGATGGTGGCGCAATATTTCTACGACCCCATGAGCTCGGAAATGGAAGTCGCTGAAGCCGCCCACACGGATACGGCCCTTAATGAAGCCATTGAACCCGATCGCGTGCGCATTGCCATACTCAACAGCACTGGCGATGAATGGGCCATTGACTCGGTCATGGAAAAACTCAATGGTCAGGGGTTTGACCGCACCTCTGTAGAAGATGAAACGGGAGAAATTGTGTCGTCTACCCGCATCTTCGCGCAGCGGGGCAACACCGACGAAGCCCAGGCTGTGCAACAAGCCCTTGGGGTTGGAGAAATTCTCGTGCAGGGCACTGAAAACCTGGATGCTGACATTACCATCCAGCTTGGCCAAGATTGGCTGCAACAGCCGGCTTCAGAAGGCGAGTTTTGATTTTATTGGATGAAGAGCATTGTTGAGTACCGTGCAACGCGCGGCACTCAACAATGCTTTTAACTTGAAAGGTTATTGGGAGCATTGGTATTGGGTGTGGTTATTTCACACACCCAATACCAATGCGGAAATCCTGGTCATGGCTCCTTCAGCTTTTCTCAGGGGGCAATCGCTCTTCCAGGAAGCGCAGCAGAGCCAGAACGGTTGTCTCAGGTATATCGCATAGCTCATCACTGAGATCGACAGAGAAGATTTCGCAGAAGTCATCGCAGAGAGCAATCTGCCAATCAAACCAGCAAATCTTTGTCCAATTGAGGTCTTCATCCAGGCGATCGCCCGGCAACACCCGCCCAAATTCCAACCCCGAATAATCGGCTAAATAACGATAGGCAAACTCCGTAACCGCCGGAGAAATTTGGAAGGAATGCCCGTAGATCTCATACCACTCTGTGGAACTCAGGAGCGGCCGATTTCGCAACAAATGGAGCACCTGCCGCCGAGCCTTCAGGTCAGGGCTTAAAACCGCATAGGTTTTAAAACTCTGAATGAAGTTCTTGAGCTGGTACCACATAAAACTGGCTGCCCTGGGTTGTCTGATAACCAGACGTTTTCCCAAGTATTCCCAGATGAAACATAAATGGCCCAGAGAAGTAGTCGAATTTACGGTTGAACAGCCGTAGGAAATGCTAAGGGACTTGCTATTAAATAAAATTCTGGAAGGAGTGCGGGCAAGGCCCACACCTCCCTCCGAGATTTTATTTCTTTGCTAAGGAGATTTCTGAGAAACAATATCCCCATTATTTGGAAAAAAGGCGCGGCTTCGCCGCGCCTTTTTTCCAAATAATGGGGAAGTTCTTATCTGGAAATCTTCTAAGTTCTAAGGGCGAGAAGATGATAGATGCCACCCCCCCACCCTCGTGCTTATCCCACTAACCGCTGCAACGTCGGTGTGAAATCCGGATAGGAAACTGCTGCAGCTTCGGCCCGGCGAATCGTTGTGGTGCCTTTCGCATTGAGGGCCGCGATCGCCAGACTCATGGCGATCCGATGATCGGTAAAACTATCGACCTCTGCCCCCTTCAGGGGAATACCGCCAGTAATTTCCATGCCGTCAGGATGCTCGGTCACGCTGGCTCCCATCAGGGTGAGTTGAGAGGCCATGACAGCAAGGCGATCGCTCTCCTTCACCCGCAATTCCTCCGCATCCTTAATAACCGTTGTGCCGGTTGCGAAGAGAGCAGCAACGGCAAGGATAGGAATCTCGTCGATCAGGCGGGGGATAATATCACCACCGATCGTGCAGGCCTTTAAAGGGGAGTAACGGATACGAATATCGGCCACGGGTTCCCCAGCGACTTCCCGCTCGTTCAGCAGAGTGATGTCAGCTTCCATTTGTTGCAAGGCTTCCAAAATGCCTGTGCGGGTAGGGTTCACACCAACGTTTTCAACGATCAGGTCAGAGCCGGGAACGATCGCCCCCGCTACCAACCAGAACGCGGCTGAACTGATATCTCCCGGCACCACAACGGATTGGCCCTGTAAGCGGGTTGGACCGATAACCGATGCGCTGCAAGTCTCGGGATCAACTTCTATAGTTGCGCCAAAGGCTCGTAGCATCCGTTCGCTGTGATCACGGGAGAGAGCCGGCTCCGTTACGGTAGTTTTGCCCTCTGTCAGTAGCCCGGCCAGCAAAATACAGGATTTGACTTGAGCCGAGGCAACCGGAGATTGGTAGTGGATGGGCCGAAGATTCTGACCGCGTACGGCAATGGGTGCTAAGCCCCGTCCACGGCTCCAGATGGTCGCTCCCATTTTTTCGAGCGGGGTGATGACGCGAGCCATGGGACGCGATCGCAACGACCCATCTCCTGTCACTGTAAAGAAGCGATCAGCATGGGACGCCAGGATTCCCAACATCAGCCGAATCGTTGTTCCCGAATTCCCAGCGTTCAGCACATCTGTAGGTTCTTGCAAATTGCCCAGACCAATGCCCTTCACGCGAACTTCTTCGCCTTCCAGGTTGGCAATTTCCGCACCCATTGCCTGAAAACAAGCCGCCGTACTACGGGGGTCTTCACCCAGCAGCAACCCACGAATCCGAGTTTCGCCTTCTGCCAAAGCCCCTAACATTAAGGCTCGGTGCGAAATTGACTTGTCCCCAGGGATCCGAACTTGCCCTCGTAGGGCTAACTCAGGCGGTGCCGATACAGTGAGGACATGGTGAGCATCAGAAATGGTCAGTGTTACAGGGGAGCTCGACATTTGGATTAAGCTGGATAAAGGAGTTTTTTTGACGCGGGCAAGGGTTCAATTCCTGGCTATCACTCCACGTCCATGAAGCCTTGCTCTGAGTATGAGTTTGGATTGTGAAGGTTTTTGCTCCACCTCCCAAGCACATACGCCTCTTCAATAATGCACCGTGCCTTGTATTCTATACCCCACTTTTTTCCATCAAAGCTGTGCTGACTCATCACCGCAAAACTGTCTCTCTTTCATACATGTCGCTGGATTTACCCCTCTGGTCGGTGGTGGAAGCTTCAGCAACACTTTACGAAAAAGGCCCAGAGCGCTATCACTTGCTTCTCCCAGAACCTGCCTTAGAAGGGCATACCCTGGATGCTGAACCGAGTAGCACCGCGATCGCCTCTCCTCGCTTCCTCTGGTTAGATTTGTCGCCCTACCGTGTCATTCTCACCATGCAAACCCACGGTAAGTTCAGCTACCGCCATTACTGGGAGCGTGGCGTTTTTGGCCTCAGCCGTTTCTGGCTGCAAGCCGACGATCCCGTCCAGTGTGATCAATTGAGGCTGCGCAACTATACCCGTACCCTGACCCTCGAAGGGCATCCTCTCCCCTCCCATCTACGAGTGGAATACGAGCTATGGGCGCAGCAAGTCAACTTAGGGCACTACATTTTGCACATCGATATTGATTAACGTTCTGCTGAACCCCTTGATCGTGCCTATGCGCTACCCATGCAAAATCAGGTGTTACTGAATAATGAGATATGCAACGGGCAACATCAAAGGGGCAGAAAAAGCATTCAAGCTTGAGTTCGAGCTAAGCTGAAGTGCTCATTTTGGCGTACCCTTCGCGCATACCAAAATGAGCGTTTTCGAGTGCCACGCGTTGCGTGGCACTCGAAAACGCTCTTACCCTAGGAATTTTTGAGGGGTCTACGACCCCAGCCCTCTAAAGGTCATTTGAGAGCTTCTTAATATTTTCTATCATCCCTGTTATCACTGGCTTTCAGGCTTCTATTCTAAAAGCTGAACGTTTAACACCCACGTTTGAGCCA